>JANYCA010000127.1 GCA_025360525.1 Chitinophagaceae bacterium
CGGACAGGTAACAGACACAAAAGGGGAACCACTTCCCGGCGTTACAGTTTCCGTAAGAGGAACTAAAAATGCCACCGCCACCAACGAAAAGGGAATTTACACTTTAAACAATGTAGCTGCAGATGCTGTGCTGGTGTTTACCGGTACAGGTATTGTAAAAATGCAGGAAGCTGTTAACGGCAAAACTACTTTAAACACATCGGTGGAAACAAGTGTTGGTAACATGAATGAAGTAGTTGTTGTTGGGTATGGTACTGCTAGAAAAAAGGATTTGACAGGAGCTACATCATCCGTGCAGGCTAAAGATTTTAATAAAGGTACTTACACTTCACCCGATCAGCTGATTCAAGGCAAGGCTGCTGGGGTATTGGTAATTAACAACACAGGGCAGCCAGGTGGTTCAACAACTATCAGGATTCGTGGTTCATCTTCCATTCGTTCGGGAAATCAGCCTTTGTTTGTAATTGATGGTGTACCCTTATCTGGTGGAACTGCCCGACCTGGTGGAAGTGGGGGTGATTTTGGAAATGATGGCGGTAACCCACTGGCTTATATGAATCCCAATGATATAGCTGGTATTGAAATTTTGAAGGATGCCTCTTCTACAGCTATTTATGGTTCTAGGGGAGCAAACGGAGTAATACTTATTACAACGAAACGTGGAAAGTCTGGCTCACCACAGTTAGATGCCAGTGCTTCTTCAGGTTTTTCCAATGTTGCAAAAGTTTTGCAGGTATTGAACGCTAATGAATATCGCAAAACATTAAGTGATTATGGCTTAACCGCAGGTGATTTCGGTAAAAGTGTAAATGCCTTTGATGCTATTAAACAAACAGGGCTTATTCAAAACTATAACGTAGCTCTTGGTGGAGGTACTGAGGATGGTCGATACAGAATTTCTGCTGGCTACCTAGACCAAAAGGGAATAATTAAAACTTCTGAGTTAAAAAAATTGTCTGTTAACTTAACAAGTAGTTTTAAGTTTTTACCAAGTAAAAAGTTAGGACTTGATATTAATGTATTGCTTACTCAAACAAATGAAGATATTGCGCCAATTTCGGCATTTGTTGGCTTTACAGGAAACCTTATTTCGCAGGCATTACAATGGAATCCAACCCATGCACTTATAAAGCCGGGCACAGATTCAGCATGGATAGATCCTGCTCTTGGCTCTACAACCATCAATCCTCTTGCACAATTAAATTATTTTAAAGATAAGGCTATAGTTAACACAATTATCGCCAGTATTTCACCTTCTTATAAAATAACCAATGACCTTGAATATCGCCTTTTATATAGTGTAAATAGACAAACGGGGGTTAGAAAAGGACAAGTTAACAGGTTACTTAATGTACAGGGCATTGAAGGAAGAGGCTTAGGTTTCCTAAACAATCAGGAACAAACCAATACTCAGATAACTAATACATTAAATTATAACAAAAAAGTTACGTCCAATTTCAATATAAACGCAGTAGTTGGTCATGAATGGCTTGTGTTTGATTCTAAAGGAAATGGTGTAACTGGTCAGGATTTTACAAATTTGGGGTTGAATTATTATGACTATCTCGGTACGACATCGCAGTCCAGTCGTAGAATGTACTCATTTGGGTCTGCAACACAAGAGCTACAGTCGTATTTTGCTCGTGCAATTTTTAACTATAAAGATAAATATTTGCTAACGGGTACATTCAGGGCCGATGGCTCAACCCGATTTGGTAGCAATAATAAATACGGTTATTTCCCTTCGGTAGGTTTTGCGTGGAATGTTTCTAAAGAAGGGTTTTTAGAAAACAATAATTTCGTTAAAAATCTTAAAGTTAGAGCAAGCTGGGGCAAAACAGGTAACCAGGAATTTCCTTCCGGCGCTTCTTTGAACAGATTACGGATCGGGCAATATAATCCTGGTACGGGTGGCCCAGACATTGTACAAACAAATTATGGAAACCCTGATTTAAAGTGGGAATCATCTGCAACGATAAATGCAGGTATTGATTTTAGTATTTTTAATGACCGACTTTCTGGTTCAATTGATTATTTCAATAAAAAAACAAGCGATGTATTATTTGAGCAAAACATAATTCAACCAGCTCCTCCGGGTAAAATATGGATCAATTTACCAGGCAATGTTATAAATAAAGGGTTTGAGATAAGCTTACTTGCTTCTGTTATAAAGGGTAGTGAAGTAAACTGGAATATTGGAGGTAATGCTTCTTTTTTGCAGAATAATGTTACTGGGTTAGCTGGTTTTTACGAGACAGGAGAACTGCGAGGTCAGGGATTTTCTGGCGTAAGAGGTCAAAGAGTTATCAATGATCAACCACTAAATGTTTGGTATTTACGGCGTTTTGAAGGAATTGATAAGACAACCGGGCAGAGTATATATGCTGATGGTGGTAATACTTTGTTTTATTCTGGAAGTCCTAATCCTAAAATGTTATTGGGCTTAAACACAGATTTTAGCTACAAGAAATTTACTGCAATCGTTAATATGAATGGAAATTTTGGACAGTATATTTATAACAATACTGCGGCTTCTGTGTTAGGTATTGGAAATTTGGGAAACAGAAATATTGCTAAAGCTCTGATAGGTACAGGTATCAAGGAGGCGCTATCTAACGCACCTGCTCCATCAACTCGTAATTTAGAAAAAGGGGATTATATTAAAATGACTAATGCAACGCTGAGTTACAAAATTGGTAATGTCGGGAAAAGTTTAAGAAATGTCAATATTTCACTTACTGGGCAAAATTTATTTGTTATCACTAAATATACAGGGTTTGATCCTGAAGTGAATACTGATGGCGGCGTAGATGGTATACCGTCTTTGGGTATTGAATATATTCCTTATCCATCGGCACGTACTTTCACGTTAGGAATTAATTTTTCTTTATAACACAATTAAAATCTTTTTATGAAATATAGAAAATATATCGTTTTTGCCATAATACTTGGTTCTTTTTCTTGTACAAAACTAGACGAGAAATTTAGGAGCGAGTTGGCACAAAATAATTCTAGTGATTTAAAAGCATCACAGTTTCTGGCTAGTGCATATTCTTCAATTGCTGGGCCGTTTCAAGGAAATTCAGACTTGTGGGCTTTGCAAACTCTCAGTACCGATGAGGCAATTCCACCCACCCGTGCAGGAGATTGGGATGATAACGGAGCATGGAGAGCCGTGGCTACAAAAACTTGGAATGCTGATCTTGGCCAAGTAAGGGGGCAGTTTGAAGGATTGTTAGCTACGCAGTTTGCAGCTTCCAATGCTCTTCAATATAAGCCATCTCCGCAGGAGGCTGCAGAGGCAAGATTCATAAGAGCGTTCTCTATGTATTGGGTTTTGGATGGTTATGACCAAGTACCCTACCGTGAAGATTTAACAAATTATAAATCTTTACCAGTAACGCTTAAAGGAAAAGATGCATTAGATTTTATTGTAAGTGAACTAACGGCAATATTACCTTCGCTTCCTGATGCAGGTCAAGCTTATGTTGCTAACAAAAATGCGGCAAAAGCATTATTGATGAAAATTTATATTAACAAGGGTGTTTATTTAAACAGAGCTACCCCCACTTTTGCTGCTGAGGATATGGCAAAAGTTGCGTCGTTAGCTGATGAAATTATTGGAACTGGGAAGTATTCTTTAAATGCTAATTATTTCGATAATTTTTCTCCTGATAATAACGTTAAATCAACCGAAAATATATATACCTTTTTAAATGATGCTGCAGCTAATCGTGGTAGCAATGTTAGGGGTTTTACATATATGGTATCTCACTACAACCAAAATCCGGGTGGATGGAACGGATTTGCAACTTTATCTGATTTTTATGACAAGTTTGAGGCAACAGATCAGCGTCGCGGAATATATTATAACTATCCGGGTGCGCTTCCAAACCCAGGAAAAAGAGTGAATGTAGGTTTCAGGATTGGGCAACAGTATAATTTGACAACCGACGCTCCGTTAAATGCCAGAAATCCATCTACTGCGCCCTTGTCATTTACCAGGGAAGTCAAACTTAGAGAATCTGATCCAAATACATTGGAAATAACAGGTATCAGACCAATTAAATATGCTTTTGATTACGGTACTCCTGGCGATCAAAAAGATAATGATTTTGCTGTTTTCAGATTGGCAGATGTGATGCTTATGAAAGCTGAGGCATTGCTAAGAACCAGCAATGCTGCTGGAGCTTTACCTTTAGTAAACGCCATTCGTCAAAAACGGGGAGTTGCAGATTTGGCAGCATTAACGCTGGATAACTTGTTGGATGAAAGAGGGAGGGAATTATATTGGGAAGGTTATAGAAGACAAGATTTAATTCGCTTTGGTAAATATCTTAATGCATACCAGGAAAAGCCAGCAACTGATGCTCATGTATTGCTGTTTCCAATTCCTAGTTCCCAGCTAGCAGTGAATCCTAATTTAACACAAAACCCAGGATATTAATTCTTTGTTTTTAAAAAATATAGTCAAAAAGATCATTTTTTCAAATGATCTTTTTGCTTTTATGATATGATAATTAATTTTTTTTCGATCTCATTTATCGTTGGAATATTGTTTTTGTTTAGCTGTAACAAAAAAGCTGAGCCAGCCACTGCATTGTTTGAATTAAAGGAATCTACCGGTATTAATTTTCTTAATAAAGTAAAAGATACTAAGGATTTTAATATTTTCACTTACAGGAACTTTTATAACGGAGGGGGAGTGGCAATTGGAGATATAGATAACGATGGCCTTGCTGATGTGTTTTTTACAGCTAACATGGGAAGTAATAAGTTGTATATAAATAAAGGAAACTGGCAATTTGATGATATATCCGAGAAGGCCGGCTTTGTAGAAAAACAAGATTGGAGCACGGGTGCAGTAATGGTAGATATTAATCACGATGGGTGGCTTGATATTTATGTTTGCAATGCAGGGTTTATAAATGGTGTTGCACCGGAGAGTAAACTTTATATAAATAATGGAGCCGCTAAAAGTTCCAACGGGAAATCTGGCAACATAACCTTCACTGAATCTGCTGCTCAATATGGTTTACAGAATAAAGGGGGGTATGCAACACACGCTGCCTTTTTTGACTTTGATTTGGATGGAGATCTTGATGTATTTATCATAAATAATAGTTTTATACCGGTCAACACACTTAATTACGCTAACAAAAGAAAATTGAATGCAAAAGATTGGCCAGTTGCAGATTTCCTGAAAGGTGGCGGTGACCGTATGTATAGGAACGACAATGGAAAATTCAAAGATATTAGCCTGGAAGCAGGTGTTTATGGAAGTTTGATAAGTTTTGGATTAGGCGTAACTATTGGAGATGTAAACGGCGATAATTACCCGGATGTGTATGTTTCCAATGATTTTTTTGAAAGGGATTACCTGTATATAAATCAAAAAAATGGAACCTTTAAAGATGAATTAGAAAATTGGATCGGGCATACCAGTCTGGCGTCTATGGGTGCAGATATTGCTGATATTAACAATGACGGGTATCTTGATATTTTTACAACTGACATGTTACCAGATGACGATTATCGTTTAAAAACTACCTCCTCCTTTGACAATATAGATCTTTATCGTTTTAAAGTTAAACAGGGATTCTATAATCAATTTATGCAAAATACTTTGCAGGTTAACACTGGCAATGGAAAATTTACAGAAACAGCCACATACAGCGGTGTAGCAGCCTCCGACTGGAGTTGGGGGGCGTTGATGTTTGATGCAGACAATGATGGATTAATAGATATTTATGTTTGTAACGGAATATATCATGACGTTACCGATCAGAATTTTATTGATTTTTTTGCCAATGACCTTATTCAAAAAATGGTGCTTACTGGCAAAAAAGAACAGGTAGATAACATTATCTCAAAAATGCCGTCAAATCCCTTATTGAATAAAGCTTTCAAAAATGGTGGTAATCTTAAGTTTTCCGATGTAGGAGTTTCATGGGGCTTTACAAAACCTTCTTTTTCCAACGGAGCTTCGTATGGAGATCTTGATAATGATGGCGACTTGGACATGGTAATTAATAACGTTAATGAAAAGGCTTTTATATATAAAAATAACAGCATAGAAACGACAAAGAATAACTATATCGGTGTTTCATTATCAGGGAGTGGAGATAACACATATGGCATTGGAGGTAAAATAAAAATTTTTGCTGGCGGCCAAATCTTTTTTCGTGAAGTGCAGCCTAGCCGTGGCTTTCAATCGTCAAGTGACTACAAGCAAATTATTGGATTAGGCAATTTGGTTTATATAGATTCTATGGTTGTAATATGGCCGGATGGTACACCTAATAGATTTATTCGCCCGGAAATAAATAAAGTTCACTTTTTAAAGCAATACAACATATTGTCAAAACCCGTTTCGTTACACAAGCCAGTTTACAATACGTTGCTGCAACTCGTTCCAAATAACATGGAAAAACATGTAGAAGATGATTACCTGGATTTTTACGACGAGAGGAATTTACCGGAGATGCTTTCAAGGGAGGGGCCAAAGATTGCTAATGGGGATATTAATGGAGATGGACTTGAAGACATTTATATTGGCGGAGCAGCAGGACAGCCTGGTCAGTTATATGTGCAAACATCAACGGGCTTTAAAAGGAAACCCGAAGCAATATTCAATCAGTTTGCAAAATATGAAGATGTAGCGGTTTTGTTTTTTGATGCGGATAAAGATGGAGATTTAGATTTGTTTATCGGATCCGGAGGCAACAACGTAATTTCCGGGGGCGAACAAATACAACACAGACTTTATAAGAATGATAGTAAAGGAAATTTTACGCTAGCAACAAATGCTTTTCCTGCCAACAATATGAATATTTCGGTTGCAGCAAGTTATGATTACGACGGCGATGGCGATTTAGATCTTTTTGTTGGCGGAAGGAGTGTTCCTTACAGTTATGGAACCACTCCTAAAAGTTATTTATATCAGAATAATGGTCAAGGTAATTTTACGGATGTTACATTAGCATTAAATGCCGACATAGCTAGTGCTGGTATGATTACAGGAGCTGTTTGGGCTGATGTAACAGGTGACAGCACAAAAGAGCTTATTATTACCGGGGAATATATGACAACAAGGATATTCCAATACAACAGGGTTAAAAATAAGCTGCAAGAATTAAAGCAAACAAATCTTCAGAATATGTTTGGTTGGTGGCAAACCGTAGTTGCTGCAGATTTAAATGGTGACAATTTAACTGACCTGGTTATTGGCAACATAGGAGAAAACTTTTACTTGCACCCCAATGCTGCAAATCCGGTAAAATTGTGGGTAAACGACTTTGACAATAATGGCTCTACTGATCAGTTTTTAACAAGAACAATTAAAGGCAAGGATATGCCGGTTTTTTTAAGAAAAGAAATCACAGATCAATTTCCGTCTTTAAAGAAAGAGAACTTTACATCCGTAGATTATGCTAAAAAGACGATACAGGAATTGTTTAATAAAGATTTTATTAGCAGATCGCTTGTAAAAGAATTTAATTTTAATAGTTCGATTGTTGCTATTAATAACGGAAATGGAAATTTTACAATTCATAAATTACCTGACATAACTCAACTATCAAACATAAATGCAATATTAGTAACAGATGTAAATGATGACAAACGCCCCGACCTTATTGTTGGCGGTAATTTATTTGGATTCCCTCCACAATTTTGCCGCCTTGATGCCAGTTTTGGTACTATATTAGTCAATAACGGAAAAGGTGATTTTACCATTGTTGATCCAAAACAGTCGGGTATTTGTTTAAGTGGCCAAATAAAAGATATCAAAGAAATAAAGGGCAAAACCAAAAGGTATATACTGGTTGCACAAAATGATTTATATCCAGCATTGTACCAGTTAAAAAATCAATCCAAATAAGCCTTCGGAATATCCAAATTGCTAGTTATTGTTTACATGATAAAATACCACCGATATATTCTTTACGTAATTATCATCATTTGTGGCAGCTTCATTTTGTCATGCAACAACGCTCATCAGCCTTTAATGCCAACTATGTTTGATGTATTGCAAGCTGATAAAACAGGTCTGCAGTTTAATAACAAACTTACCCCTTCGAAAAATTTCAACATGTTTAACTACATGTATTTTTATAATGGCGCTGGTGTAGGGTCCGGTGATTTCAACAATGATGGATTGATTGATTTGTTCTTCTCTTCTAATCAGGGAGAAAATAAACTATACCTTAATGAAGGCGCTTTGCACTTTAAAGATGTAACTGCTGCTGCAACCATACCACAGGATAAAGGTTGGGCAACCGGAGTATCAGTAGTGGATATTAATAACGATGGCCTGCTGGACATCTATGTCTGCAAAGTTGGAAACTATGAAATACTGAAAGGAAAAAATCAATTGCTTATTTGTAAAGGCATTAAAAATGGCATTCCTTTTTACAAGGATGAAGCACAACAATATGGTGTGGATTTTTCGTGTTTTAGCACACAGGCTGCTTTTTTTGATTTTGATATGGATGGCGATCTCGACATGTTCCTGCTAAATCACTCTGTTCATCAAAGTAGTTCTTACGGACCACGAAGCAATTTTATTGGTACGTATGATTCATTATCCGGCGATCAATTAATGAGAAATGATGGCAACCATTTTACAAACGTTACTAAGCAAAGTAAAATCAACAGTTCTACCATTGGTTATGGATTGGGTATTGCTGTTGGTGATATTAATCTTGATGGCTGGCCTGATTTATACATTGGCAATGATTTTCATGAAAATGATTACCTCTATATCAATCAAAAAAATGGAACATTTACGGAGGAAAATAATCAGCGGCTGATGCACACCAGTAAGTTTTCGATGGGGGTAGATATTGCGGATGTAAACAATGATGGCTACCCCGAAATAATTTCGATGGATATGCTTGCCGAAGACCCTTACATTTTAAGAAGGTCGTTAGGTGAAGATGACTATGATGTATTTTTTAATAAAATTGCATTTGGATATAACTATCAATATTCAAGAAATAATTTGCAATACAACAGAAAAAATGGTGTGTTTAGCGAAGTAGGTTTATATTCCGGCATAGCTGCAACCGACTGGAGCTGGGCCCCCTTGTGGATGGATTTTGATAATGATGGATTAAAAGATTTATTTATAAGCAATGGTATCCCTAAGCGGCTCAATGATATGGACTATATCAATTTTATTTATAACAGTGAGATACAGCAAAAGCTACAAAATAAACAGATGGAGGATAAAGATCTCGACCTGATAAAAAAATTTCCCGAGATTAAAATTCGGAATAAATTCTATACAAATACAACAGCTTTGCACTTTGAAGATAAAGCGGGTGCAATAAAAAACGATCAGGTTACTTATTCAAATGGGGCTGTATATGCAGATTTGGATAACGATGGAGATTTAGATATAGTAGTAAATAATATCGATGACCCTGTGTTGTTGTATGAAAATAAATCTGCCAAAAATGACAATAAAAATTTTGTAAGCATAAAACTTACTGGCCCTGATAAAAATATAAATGCAATAGGTGCTAAAATTATTTTGTTTGCCCAGGATGACATAAGAACTTATGAAAAAAACCCTGCCAAAGGATTTATGTCCAGCATGGAAATCCCTATCCATATCGGGCTTGATAAAACATTTATAGATTCTGCATTTTTAATTTGGCCTGACAATTCCTTTGAACAAATTACACTTCAGCCAGTTGCCAGCACTTTCATTTCTTTTAAGTACAAAAAAGGATTGCCTACATTTAATTACGATTTCATTTTCAGGAGTAAAAAAAATGCTACCAAGGTTTTTAAAGATGTTACTGTAGCTACCGGACTAAATTATCTACACAAAGAAAATACGTTTAATGAGTTTGACAGGGAGCCATTAATTCCACACATGGTTTCTACAGAAGGGCCGGCATTGGCAATAGCTGATATTAATAAAGATGGATTAGAAGATGTGTTTATTGGGGCTTCCAAAACATTTCACAATGCAATTTTTTTGCAGCTGCCAGATGGAGGGTTTAAAAAAACCATTCAGCCTCAATTGTTTTTAGACAGTATGTATGAGGATGTGGATGCCACATGGGCCGATGTAAATAATGATGGCAATATTGACTTGATAATTGCTACAGGTGGTAACGAATATTATGACCAGGATGAACATTTGTTACCGAGGGTTTATCTAAATGATGGCAATGCCAATTTTAAAAAATTACAAGGGGCATTTAAAAATATCTTTGTCACAACTTCTTGTGTGATAGCTAACGATTTTAACGGCGATGGGTTTATCGATCTGTTTGTTGGTGGTAGGGCTGTGCCATGGAATTACGGTGAAATACCTAATTCCTATTTACTTCAAAATGATGGTACCGGAAAATTTACAGACGTAACAGCCAAGTATGCAAATGGCTTATCTAATTTAGGAATGGTTACCAATGCTGTTTGGTACGACATTGATAAAGACAAACACAAAGATTTAATTGTTAGTTGCGAATGGGGAGGTATTTCTGCGTTTATATATAAGAACGGAAGGTTTAATAAAAAGGAACTTACAAATAGAAAGGGATGGTGGAATTTTATATTGCCCGTTGATATAGATAATGATGGCGACATTGATTTGGTAGCTGGTAACCTTGGGCTCAACAGCAGGCTAAAAGCTTCAATGAAAGAACCTGTGAGATTATACTTTAATGATTTTGATGACAATGGTAAAAAGGAGCAGATTTTAACATACTACCTTCAAGGCAAAGAAATTCCTTTTTCAAATAAGGATGAATTACAAAAACAAATGCCGTTTTTAAAGAAAAAATATTTTTACGCCGCAGATTTTGCCAAGGCCGACATAAATGACATTTTTCCTTCCGAAAAAATAAAGAATTCCAATATTTTATCAGTCGATTATTTCGCTAATGCCATCCTAATAAACAATGGTAATTTGAATTTTACAACACAGGCTTTACCGTGGGAAGCACAATTAACATCTTACCGGGATGCAGTAATAATGGATGCAAATAGCGACAACCTGCCCGATATATTATTTGCAGGAAATTACTATGGCAATAATATTCACAATGGCCGTTATGATGCGGATTTTGGAACCTTATTGGTAAATAAGGGCAAGGGTAATTTTGATATTGAAATTATCAATGGGCTTATAATTAAGGGAGAAGTAAGACATATAAAGCCAATAATGATTTCACGTAGGCCTGCTTATATTTTGGCCAAAAATAATGACAGCCTTAAAGTGATTACTTCTCATTGATGATAGCAACGAGCTTTACACTTACATCACCGGGCAATAAATCTTTGTAATCCATTTGGTGCTGTCCGGTTCCTTAAGCCGATTGGTTATTAGAGAATAAAATGGTATCGCTGGTGTATTTCTTTCGTAATCATTTGCATAAATTATAATTTGTTTGTAGGCCTCGCCTGTATTAAAATTTCCACCTTTTATTTCCGTAACGAGTAAATTTCCATTTTGCAACATTCGCTTTTGTAGGATATCCCCGTTTTGAGGTATTATTTTTTCTAACGGCACTGCAACCCTTACTAAATAATTTGAACTGTCCGTGGACTCTATATTAAGCATAGGATAACCCTTAATTTTTGTTTGTTGTTGGTTTGCATATATATCCAGTTTATTTATTAAGCTGTAAATAAATGTATTGCTTGGGTAATTTTTGCATTTGCCTGAAGTAGAAATAAGGTTGGCATCTACCACCTGTTCTTCTTGAATAATACAATTGTATATGTTATTTGGAAATGAAAAATTCTGCTGTATTTTTTGCAAAATTGTGTTCATGTCATTGTTTATATCCTTGGCTTTAAAATAGGCTGATAAACGGTTAATTGGGTTGAAGGAGGAAATATAATTACCCAGCCATTCTAATTTTACGGAGTCAGTATCAATTTTAATAAGCACGAGTGAACTATTTATTATGGCTTTATTGTTTTCCATAATATTGATGGGCATCAACGATATAGTGTTGTCATAAATCTCATATGAACGGCCATTAAAATAAAAAGAATCATTGCTCACACTTCCAGGCCACCATTTAGCCATACTTTGTTTATCAAGCAGTTTCCTGTGCAAACCTTTCGGTGTTACCTTAATTGCAACACTGCTTTTAAGCCTAATAATGTTTGGAATAAATATATACAAAAAGCCAATTGCCAACATAATTAAACCGAGAGCTGCTACTACTTTTTTTTTCATATTTAAAAATCAAGTTTTATGTAAAAAGTTTGTTTTTGTAGAATGTGATGCAAGATAAGTTTTGCTATTGTTTTAATCTTTAAAATATATAACACGTGGGAAGAGCTTATTGGATAAATTTAAATAATCTAAAATAAAGCACCAGCTTACCAAATACCACTTGCAGATTGGATTGAGTATTACAGATGCAAACTATTGCATTGGGGTACCAGATTTATCTGAGTATACCTCTTTTAAATTGAAAGTGAAATAATCATTGCAATCAATATGTTTAAAGTAATTTTAACCCTTAAAAATACATGCTATAATGAACAAGATACTTTTAATCGTTTGTTTTACCTGTCTGCAAAAAACTTTATTATCACAGGATCCCTGGAAAATAACCGCCACCAAAATTGATCCCTCCAACTATTACGGCATTACTGTTGCCAATGGCCAGATTGGAATTGTAAGCAGCCCCGAAGCATTTAAAGTAAAAGACGTGGTATTGGCCGGCGCCTATGAT
>JANYCA010000105.1 GCA_025360525.1 Chitinophagaceae bacterium
GCATTAGCCTCAATGGTAAATATGACTATAGCAAGGCAGTGGTGGTAAAAATAAGTAAGGGAATTGCAGGCATAGCTGTTTATCCAAATCCTGTTATAAATGGCACTATCGGGCTTGCCTTTAACAACATGCCGGGTGGAATTTACAAAGCCAGCTTATTTAATTCAATAGGGCAAACCATTTTAAACAAACAAATTAATCATACCACAGGAACTTCTTTAGAGAATATTCATCCGGATTATCAATTAGTCAGCGACATCTATAAACTGGAGATTACCACACCGGATAAAACAATTACTACTATAAAACTATTGGTAAAATAAAACCACCTAGCCTTATTAAAAAAGTTGCCAACCCGTCGAAAGGTTGGCAACTTTTTACACCAATTTTTTTTATCAGTAAATAATATCTTCCTGTCCGAAATTTCTGATGACCAATTCTTTTTTCTCACCGGCTTCTACCCTGCCGATAATTTGGGCTGCAATACCAAAACTTTCTGCTGCTGATATCATCGTTGCTGCATCGTCGCCGGCACAATAAATTTCTAACCGGCAGCCCATATTAAACACTTCGTACATTTCTCTTAAGCTACTACCGCTGCCTTTTTGTATAATCTGAAAAACAGGTGGCACTTCAAATAGATTATCTTTTACAATTTTGAAATTGCCTGGCAGGTATTTTAAACATTTGGTTTGTCCGCCTCCACTACAATGAATTAGCCCATGAATTTTATCAAAATGATGCTGTAACAATTGTTTTAAAACAGGCGCATACGTACGTGTTGGACTTAAAAGAAGTTGCCCGATGGTTGTTGGTGAGCCATTGTCGGTATTCGGCGATTTAAAGTGGGTAGTTAGCTTATTGTCGCCAATATAAACCACTTCATCCGGTAAATTATTATCGTAACTCTCTTTAAAATTTTCGGCGTAATACTTATTCAACACATCGTGTCTTGCGCTGGTGAGCCCGTTGCTGCCAAGTCCGCTATTATACTGTGTTTCGTAGGTAGACTGTCCGTAACTAGCGAGACCAACAATTACATCGCCTGCCGCTATTTTATCATTGCTGATGATTTTGCTTTTTGGCCAGCGGCAGGTCATGGTACCATTTACGGCAACTGTTCTTACCACATCACCCACATCTGCCGTTTCACCACCGAGGTAATGAATATTTACGCCAAAAGATTTCAGCGTATCAAATAATTCCTGTGTGCCATTAATGATGGCACTCAACACTTCGCCGGGTATCAAATGCTTATTGCGGTCGATGGTGGAGTTAAAAACAATATTATCATAAATACCTACACAAAGCAAATCATCCAGATTCATTACAACGGCATCCTGTGCAATACCTTTCCACACACTAATATCTCCTGTTTCTTTCCAATAGAGGTAAGCTAAAATACTTTTTGTACCAGCTCCATCAGCATGCATTACGTTTATCCAATTGGTATCTCCTCCTAAATAATCGGGGTAAACTTTGCAGAATGCATTAGAAAACAATCCCTGGTCAAGATTTTTTACTGCTTCGTGTACTTCTTCTTTTTGGGCAGAAACCCCTCTTTGGCTATACAGGCTCATGATATAATTTGTGCTGCAAAACTAATTTCAAATATCAATTATCCATTAATAAATTATCAATTAGTTTTGCACCCTCTTAATATGAAAGTACATCACGATATTCAGCATCTGCCCGTTTTTAAAAATGCCGTTGTAACCATTGGTACATTTGATGGGGTTCACACCGGCCACCAGCAAATTATTCAGTTGATGAAGGAAGAAGCCGGCCGCATAAATGGCGAAACAGTCATCATTACTTTTCATCCCCATCCCAGGCAGGTGATAGCTGCCAGGCAAATGGAAGTGTTTTTATTGAATACAATACAGGAAAAAATTATTCTGCTGGAGAAATATGGTATTCAGCATTTAGTGGTCACTCCCTTTACGGAAGAATTTTCGTTGCAGACTGCTGAGGAGTACATTGAAAACTTTTTAGTGAAGACTTTTCATCCAAATACCATCATCATTGGCCACGATCACCGCTTTGGTAAAAGCCGCAGCGGAGACTTTGATTTGCTGCAAGAAAAAGCAAAACAATATAATTATGTTGTAAAAGAAATTCCGGGTTTTATGCTGCAAAATAACACCATCAGTTCTACCAGCATAAGGCAAGCCTTGCTAAAAGGGAATATTGACACCGCCAATGAATACCTTGGTTATCCCTATTTTTTTAGCGGTAAGGTAGTGGAAGGCAATAAGCTGGGCCGCACCATTGAATATCCCACAGCAAATCTTTCAATTGAAGAAGATAAAAAATTAATTCCCGGCAATGGCGTGTATGCTGTGCAGGTGCAATTACATAAAAAAGATGTCGATAAATCTGTTACCGATGCGCCGACGCCGCTTTTAACAGGCATGATGAACATTGGCGTTCGCCCAACAGTGGAAGGAACTCAGCGGATGATTGAAGTAAATATTTTTGAATTTGATCAGGAAATTTATGGAGATGTGCTAACAGTTACAATACTAAAACGCCTTCGCAACGAACAAAAATTTTCGGGACTGGATGAATTAAAAAACCAACTGGCAAAGGATAAAGAGCAGGCGGTTGAATTCTTAGATAATTGGATAATTGGATAATTGATAATTGGATAATTGATAATTACTACTCACTGCTCGCAGCTCAAAGCTTACTGCTCACTATTCACCATTCACCATTCACCATTCACAACTCACCATTGACCATTGCCCATTCACTTTTACCTTTTTACTTTTCACTTTTAAAATCACCCGATCATCTTCACTACCATTTCCCGCATTAAAGAGGCGTCGGAAGTGCCGGTATCATTGATGCCCACACTTTTCAGGTTGTACTCATGTAATAAAAGCAATACTTTTTCTACCCCCTCGTAGGAATATTTCTTTATTGCAACTAAGGCATCTTTAGCAGCAAAACTGTTGTTATAAAACAATGGCTTGATGGCGTTTTCACTTTTATCTGCCATGCCAAAAATAGCGTACAGCTTACTGAAATAATTATAGATAGCGGGCAAAACAGCCTGTATAGGTCCGGCCTTGGGGTTACCTTCAAAATAATTAATAATGCGGATGGCTTTTACCAGGTCTTTTTTGCCAATGGCATCCTGAAACTCAAAAGCGTTGTATTCTTTACTTACGCCAACATATTTTTCAATATCATCTTCGGTAATACTTTTACGCTGGCCCAGGTTTACAGCAACTTTTTCTATTTCGTTAACAATACGGCTAAGATCATTACCCAAATGTTCTGTCAGCAACACTGTTGCTTTGGCATTCATTGTAAGCTGTTGCGATTGCATATAACTGTTTACCCAGTCTACCAGTTTGTAATCCCGTATTTTTTCTGAAGTAAATATTTCGCCATTTTTTTTAATGGCCTTGTAAAGGGCTTTACGTTTGTCCAGCGTTTTTTCTTTGTGACTAACCACAAAAATGGTAGATGCAAGGGGATTATTTACATACTGCTCCAGTTTTTCAATATCCCTCATGTGTTGAGCTTCTTTGAGCAATACCACCTGCTTTTCAGCAAACATAGGGTAACGCATGCAGGCATTTACGATGTCGCTCCAGTTGGCATCCTTGCCATAAAATACCGTCAGATTAAAACTTGCTTCGCTTTCCGGTAAAATTTTATGTTCTGCATAATTCATCACAAGGTCAATGTAATAATCTTCCTCGCCTTCCAGCCAATACAAAGGCTTACAGAGCTTTTTTTTCCAATCGCCTAAAATTTTCTCTGCTGACATAATGCTGCAAATGTATGCTTACACATTAGAAATAAAAAAGGGAGAAATACACATTCTCCCATTTGATTTTTTAAGCATTAAAACTGGCAGTGGTTTACCATTAAACCATATTGCAGTTATGTTATTATTTTTGAACGATCACTTTTAAAGAAGTTGATTTATTTTCCGGGCTAATTAACTGGAGTTGATAACTGCCGCTTATTAAATCTTGCGAAGACTCGACTGAAACAGTAGCAGAACCACCCTGGTAACGAATGGTGCTGGTAGTGATAGTTTGTCCGTCATTATTCAATAATCTTATATTGTACCTGCCTTTTTTGCTATCATTTAGTTGCAATTTGATTGTATTGGTATTAACCGGATTGTTAATCACTGCAATTGCTTTTGTACGGTTATAGACCTTAATATTAACAGGCTTGCTGTAAGCCACTATACCATTGTTGCTGATACTTTTTATCCGATAAGAATAGTTTCCGGAAGCAGGGTTTACATCTACCCACCTGTAATCTACCGTACCGGGATTATTGCCGTTACTTTTTAAAATGCCGATGTTCGAAAAAACGTTGCCTTCATCTGCTCTCTCTATCTCATAACGATTAATGTTAAGTTCGTCTGCAATTTCCCAATCCACTTCAATATTATTTTCAACCAAAACACCTTTAACAGCTACGTAATTAACAGAGGGTTCAAAAATCAGTCTGAATCGGTCTTCACTAGCGGATAAGCTGTTGGATGTAATACTGAAATCATACTTAGTAGTGTCTTCAAAATTCACAGGAGCTTTGGTATTTAAAAACAAATCTTCCAGAAAACCAGCAGTACCGGCTGGAACAGCTATATCGCTCATCACTAATTCCAGCTGATAGCTTTTCGGTTTCATTTGGCTCATCCTAAATTCAATGGTGTCTTTATTATTGATCGTTTGCCTTTTGTTAAGGGCAAGTAATTCGCCGTTATTATATATTCCAAAATTTTCAGCAAAATTTAGCATTTTATTCATGTCCAAACCATCATTATTGTTGCTGTACGCTTGATCAAAAAGCACCAATGCGCCATCGTTCACGGAAATAGAATTGTCTGCATTTTTTGCTAATAAACTAATGCGTAATTGCTGATTTTGCTTTGCAGGCCTAAATTGCTTAATGTCGCTGTTGATAGATTTGTTTGATTCCATCATGGTTATTTTTGTAGCAGCCCCGTTGTAGTTAATTACAAAAGCAGAGCCTGATTGGATATCACCCGTAGTGCTGATATTACTGACTGCAACTGTTTTATCATATAAAAGTGTGCTGCTGTTATAGCTAAGTCCTACCCAACCTCCAACACCATTGCTACCAGTAATATTTGGATCCCATAAATAAAAGCTGTTTAAAAAACCGGCACTGGCATTTGCAGTATTGTTTACAATTTTTTTGAAATTTATTGCTGCAGCATACGGATTTGAAATAACCCTCCAATTAGAAGAACCAACAGCATAGGGTGTCCCTAAGGTGAAATCTGTTTGACCGACATTAAGATTTCCTTTTACACGCAATATAGTAGGTGAAACAGCAGCTGTGGTGCCGGATGAAAGTAATGTACTTCTATCCCCTCTTAGAAAAAGGAAATAGCCCGGCTGATCATCAACATTTCCGGCATTGGCAGTAGTGGCATTATTGGTCCCCGTTGGTACACCGTTCCAGCCCGTGCTAATTAAATACCGTATAGAAGTATTGCCGTTGATACCCTGATCGTAGCCGTTGGCTGCAGGGCTTCCAAAAGTAATGTGAGTGCCATATCCGGGATTTGGATTGCTAACTGAATTTACTGTTGCAGACCTTCCCCCTTCCTGCCATGACGCACTGATGGATATGATGCTTGCTTTGGTTACAGGTGCAGAAAGTAAGCGCCAAGCTCTTTTACCCGGAATATATCTTTCAATTACCACCTTACCAGTGATGTTATTGCCGGTATTTATTGCATTATTGGTAACGTCCGCAATCCCCGCTGTTGCCGTGGCTGACGATAACAGCGTTAAATTATCGTTTGTGGTAATTGTTGCGCTATTTACATTTCCAAACAATACAGCACCAGAAACGTTTAGCATGCCTCCTGTGGAATTTATTGCCACACCGGTAGCATTGGTCGATGTTAAATTTGCAATTTTATTAGAAACAAAATTATTGCCACTAATCGTTTGGGTGCCAGTTCCAATCATTTCAATAGTACCGGCTGTAGCATTAATTCCGTTGGTACTGGTTACTACTCCTGCAATCTTAAATGTGCCACTGGTAGATAAGGTTACAGCTGCAGACCCACCTGTAGCGACGGTGAGATTATTTACAAAAGATGTACCTGTAATAATCGGATAATTACTTAAGCCATTACCGATAGTTACATTGGTAGAGCTGGTTGGTATGGTGCCGTTGCACCAATTTAAAGGGCTGTTCCAGTCAGCGTTTACGCCCAACCATGCTCCCGGGGCGGTTACAGTAAAAGTAAAAGTTTTACTGCCGGCTAAAAAGTAATTACTATTGCCAGCATCTGAATAAAGATCAGCGGTTATTGTGTAGGTATTGGCTGTTAATGACGAAAGTGTTGTACTTGTAGCTGCACTCGTATTATTGGGACTGAATGTTCCGTTGCTCGGGGAAATTGTCCAGAGAATTTTGATAACATCACCAGCAGGGGTAACAGGGTTGGCCATAAAGTTAATAGAGCTTCCTGAACAAAAAGGTCCTGTACTGGGTGACGGATTTACTCTTGCGGTGCCGCCAATATTATTGATTTCCGTAAATGAATAAACAACATTATTTGAGTTGTCGTTTGCGGCTGCATATTTTACGGAGCCTATTTGTAAAATTTGGGCAGCACTTCCAGAGGTAGGCATTAAACCAAGCGGATTATTTACAAAAGTAATGGTAGAACCAGCTGGCAATGCCAATATCTTGTTAGCATACCAATATATCTGTCCAGCCGATCCATATATTATTATTGTTAGCGGTGTGGCGCTGGTGAATGTTACATTACTATTTATAGCAAGCGTTCCATAAATAGAGATAGTACCTGTTGCATTTAACAAAGCGGATGTTGAAGATGGGTCGGTAGTGACACCAGCATTGATGGTATAATCTGCCTTTGCCTCCGGGGAAAAACCGAATAAACTTATACAAGAACAAGCTAAAAATAGAAGTAAACGGGTGATTGAAGCTGTAAGGTGTAAATTATTCATTCTAACTATTTTCCGGATTTAATCCGCTCGCTGATAACAGATTTGGTTCTTGTTTGTTCAATTGATTTTTTTCGTGCTGCCTATTTTTAGTTTGTAGAATGTATTGTTGGGTATTTTTAATATTTTGTTAATCACCATTAATATGCCAGCAAATAAAAACTTGGTTATTAGGTAGTTAGAAGGCTAAGGACTTTGAGTAATTCCTAAAAAGAGAATTTTTCCTCAATTTTGGAATAGAAAGGACTATCAAAAATCAAGATAACCGAAACATGATGGGATGGTTTGTTTTCGATAAAAAGGGCTGTTACATTTTTTTTGCAGATATTTTCAAACTATATTTTTACGTTTTAAAAAAACCTTGGGCTGTTGTAAGAATAGAATCCTAATTTACCATCCTATTAAAAAAAAACTTTGGCCGGCGAACTGAAAAATAAATTTGTGTATCAACTTATCTTATCTGGGAGCCAGGTTTTGTTGCCACTTATTTCTTACCCTTACATCACCCGTATTTTAGGTCCAATTAATATTGGTAAGATAAACTACGTGGATTTTTTATCCCAACTATTCATCATTTTTGCTGCATTCGGTATCCCTTTTTATGCAATCCGGGAAATAGCTGTTGTAAAAAACCATGCTGTTAAACGGGCGACACTTATCCAGGAAATGGTTATACTACATAGCCTGTTTGCACTGTTGGCTTCAGTAATTTTTATACTGTTAACTATCAGCCAATGGAATCAAAATTTGCTGTTGTACTTGTTTGCATTGGCTAATATCATACTGAGTGCTTTTTCGTTTGAATGGTACTTACAGGGAATGGAAGCATTTCGGTTTGCCGCCATCAGAACGATCTTGATACGAATAGTTATGTTAGTTGCGTTCTTTTTATTGATAAAAAACGCTCCTGACTATCCTTATTATTCAGGCATATTTACTGTCGGTTTTTTATTGATGGCTTTAATAAATGGCTACAAGGTTGCCAAAGACAACCATTTTGTGCAGCAACCTTTACAGTTACGTAAGCACCTTCGTCCGTTATGGCATTTTTTTCTTACCACATCTGCCATAAGCATTTATATTTATTTCGATACCATCCTTTTGCAGCATCTAACGCATAATGAGCAAGCGGTGGGGTATTATACAACCATCATAAAATTGGTAAAAATTTGTTTGGTGGTATTGCTTACAGTCGGTTCTGTATTAATGCCTCGGTTGTCTTTCCTGGCCAGTACCGGCGACATATCTTCCGTAAAAATACACCTCGACAAATCTCTCTTATTTATTGTTACGCTGGGAATTCCCATAAGTGCAGGGCTGTATTTGCTGGCCCCCGAAATAATTGCTGTAATTGCTGGCGAAGCTTTTTTGCCTGCGGTTCCTGTCATGAAAATTCTTGCATTACTGCCATTGGCGATTGGCCTTAGCAATCTGTTTTGTTTTCAAACACTAATACCATTTAAAAGGGAAAAAATATTTCTAAAGTCTGTAGTTATTGGTGGTATTGCAAGTGTTGCACTCAATCTGTTTTTAATTCCCTACCTGGCCGAACAAGGGGCAGCCTGGGCTAACATAATAACAGAGATAATTATAGCAATAATAACGGGATGGTATGCTTACAAAATCATTCAGTTTTCTATTCCCCTCCGTATAATAACTCAAACTGTTATTACCTGCTTATTATTTGTGCCATTGATTTTTTTATGCCGATCAGTTTTTAATTCCTCCTTGAATATTTTATTGGCAGCCATCAGTGGCTGCGTATTACTTTATGGAGCGTTACAATACTACCTTTTTCGTAATGCAGCAGTTAGAGAAACTTTTGCTTTTGTTATTCACACGCTGAAATTTAAAATGTAGAACAATTGCAATATCAACCAATATATTTTGTAGCAGAAGCCTTTGAACAACCCTTGTACAATGCCGGAATAGTACGCATGCACCAGGAAAAAATATTAAGAGCTGAAGGCTGTACGCCGCTGGTTTTTAGATATAGTGATAAGCAAGCGGTTTGGTATAAAATGCTCCGGGTTATTCAGTGTTGCCGAATTGCCTTCAGTTTACCTAAACATAGCAAGCTGTTGTTTCATTTTCCATTGCAGGCTTCTATTTACAGTTGGTTGCTTACAATACTTCAATTAAGGGGAATAAGTACGGTAGCCTTGATTATAGATATTGATGGCCTTAGAAATAATGACAATATTTTACTTGAACAGGAAATGAAACAGCTAAAAAAAATCTCCTTGCTGGTGGCACACAATAGAGCGATGAAAGAGAAGTTGTTGCAACAGTTGCCTTCCTCAAAAATAAGCTGTATAGAATTATTTGATTACCCGGTAAAAATTTCTTCGCCAGTTGTACAAAAGTCGGGCACAGTGTGCTTTGCCGGAAATTTAACCAAAGCAATGTTTGTGTATAATCTTAACCAGGTCCCAGCTACAACCTTTTTTATTTATGGACCTTACCCTGATATTTCATTCACACAAAGTGATCATGTTATCTTTAAAGGAGTAATATCACCTGATGAATTGCCAGCTAAATTGGAGGGCAGTTTTGGATTGGTGTGGGATGGTAACTCATTAGAGGAAGCCGATAAATATTTGCATTACAACAATCCGCACAAATTGAGCCTCTACCTAACTGCAGGTTTACCTGTTATAGTTTGGGACCAAAGCGCCAGCGCTGCTTTCGTAAAATTACACGATATCGGTTTTACGGTAAAAAGTATTGGGGAAATACCAGGAAAAATTCAACAAATCAGCGATGAAAGATATAATACAATGCATAAAAATGCACTGGCTATTGGCGTAAAAACTACCGGTGGCTATTTTTTGAAATCAGTGCTTGTTGTACTTAAAACAGTTTAATTGTAAGTGATGTTACTATTTTTTTAATACGCTTGAATACGCATTTACAATAGCATTGCCTACAATCTCATAATTATACAAAGCACTTGCTGCAGCAGCTATAGCCGGCCGGTTATAGTGTTGATACCCCATTATCATTTGTTGCATTGCATTAACAAGTTCAGCAATGTTCTCTTTCTCTACCAACAATCCGTTGCTATCGTTAATAACTTCTGCAAGTCCACCAACACGACTGCTGATTACCGGCAAGCCACAGCATAAGGCCTCCAGTACAATACAGGGTAAATTTTCGTACCGGCTAAATAGTAATAATGCTGAGGATTGTTGCATACGCCAGGCTACTTCGGTGTAGGGTATTTCCTTTTCAAAAAAAACATTTTCATTTAATAAACCCAAATCATCAGCAAGACTTAATAACGTTGGATCTAAATTACCAATCATTTCTAACTCAAATTGATAGCCTAGATTTTTTAGTTGCCTGCACGCTTGTAAAATACCTTCCGGGTTTTTAGGGTAGTTCATGTACGACGGATGAATGAACCGAAATACCGGTGGCGAAAAAGATTTATAAAAAAACAGGTTGGTATCAACAACATTTGGAATTACACGGTAAGGTAATGTTACGAAATCTCTGCTAATGGTTTCTCCTAAATCGTTGGTAACCGGAAGCAATAATTCAGCATCTTTCAACACTTTATTATTAAACCACAGATAGCCTTTCCCCATTTGATAAATATTGGGTTTACTCACTTTGTAATATCCCGACCAATGCTCGGTAACAAGATAGGGAATTCCATATTTTTTCTTCAGTATTCCTGCAAACATACCAGCCTTCATTGCAATATGCACATGCACTAAATTCGGGATACCTGCCGACTCCCTAATTTGATTGAATATTTTTTTTTGGAGTGAAAGGTATCTTTTTAGTGAGCGCAATTTTTCGGCAAACCAACTCCAACCACCCGGGCCATAATAAACTGTGTAAATATGAAGGTTACCAATTTGCCTGTGTTGAATATCTACCTTGTGCTTTGGCAAAGCATCATCTTTAATTACAGCAATTACAGAAAGTAACTTTACAAAAGGGGCAACAGCAAGTGCGTGCCGTTCAATAAAATCACCGGTTGAAGGGTTTGTGCGGTTAGGAAACCAACTGGTAAGCCATACAACATTCATAGGTTCAAAAGTATTAAATGATGCCCAGTAATTTTGCTGAATTATTATAGATTGAAGAAGCTGTTGTTTTTAGGTGCGAATTTTATACCACAGGGCCAAAAACTAATTTTATATTTGAATTATTAAAAGCATTAGTAAATAAACTTATGGCATTTATAACAAAAATAAACTTCCGGGCAAAAGCAGTAGTTAATACCGGGTTTGGTAACAATAACTCAGCCTACGGCGGTCGCTTTGTAAACAAGGACGGTTTACCCAATGTTGAAAAGCGAGGCTTGTCTTTTTTTGAACGTTTTAGCTGGTTTCACAGCATGCTTCAGTTGCCGAATTATAAATTTTTAGGATTGGTGATTTTATTTTATGCGTTGGTTAATTTACTGTTTGCAGTGATATACCTTTTGATTGGCCTCCAAAATTTGAGTGGCATGAACGCCAATACTTTTTGGGAAAAATTTGGTGAAGCCTATTTTTTTAGTGCTCAAACCTTTACTACCGTAGGCTATGGCCGCATAAATCCTATAGGTTTTTCTGCCAGCGCAGTATCTTCTATTGAGGCATTAACAGGTTTGCTAAGCTTTGCTATTGCTACGGGTTTATTGTATGGACGCTTTAGTAAGCCGAGGGCTTATTTAAAGTTTAGCCACAACGCCATTCTGGCTCCTTATAAAAACGGCCTTGCAATTATGATGAGAGTTGTTCCTTATAAAAACAACAATTTAACCGATGCTGAGGTAAGGTTATCGGTAGGGCTTACCCTGGAAGAAAATGGTATTGCAACCAATAAGTTTTTTTTATTGGATCTTGAATATAGCCGTGTAAATGCGCTTAATTTAAGCTGGACCATTGTGCATCCAATAAACGAAGAAAGTCCTTTTTATAAATTTTCAAAAGATGATTATCAGACTTGTACGGGGGAAATTTTTGTATTTATAAAAGCATTTGACGATATGTTTAGTAACACGGTTGTATCACGTTCATCTTATTTATTAAACGAGATAGTGTTGGGGGCGAAGTTTTTACCTATGTTCCATAAGAATGAAGAAAGCGACAAAACTATTTTAGATCTTGATAAATTGAATTTATTTACAGAGGTGGATATCAGCGCATATTTAAACGATGAAAATGTTTTACCCGAATAAATAACGGTGATTTATTCGGACTATCGCCTACATCTTTTACAACATCTAAAAATTCCTGAAAAAGATATCCGGAAAACTTCATCAGCTAAAATTAAAAATCCCCAATGGATAATCGGGGATTTTTAAACTTTATATTTTAATCTTTTAGAAACCTGTCATTTGTTTTTGCCTTAACCCATTTAAAGATGGATCAAGTTCAATTGCTTTGTCACACATGCCCTGGCCTTTTTCTTTTTGCCCCATTTTTTGAAAACATAACCCTGCCTGGTAAAGTGCTTTACCATCTCTCAAATCCATTTCCATTAATTTTTGGCAGTACCCCAAAGACTTATCGTACAGCTTTCCATTGTAGTAGGCTTCAGCAATATCCCGTAACAATTCCTTGTTGTCAGGCTTTTTTTCTAATAAACTGAGCAGCATTTTTTCACCTTCATCAAAATGGCCGGAATAAATATAGGCGTATCCCAGGTTTTCAACGAAGTCGCTCTTCTTAGGATACCCTTTTTCAGCAGCCTTATTAAAGAAAAATACGGCATTTTTGTAATCCGTTAAGGTATAATAAATCATGCCTAATTCATATGTCCAGGCATTTTTGTCCGGGTTTAATAAAATGGCTTTATTGTAGTATGGCACTGCATTTTTAAATTGTTCCATGTCTAAATAACTCCTGGCTAATGTGTAGGTTGCTTCTGCATCGGTTGAGTTTTTAGACAGGTAGCTTAACAAACCTTTAACCGCATTTCCATAATCCTCCTCCTGATAATTACACATGGCAATTATTTTTTCAGCATTTAAACATCCGTTGCATTTAACAGCAAGCTCCTTTGCTTTTGCATATTGGTGGTAATTGTAATAAATGTCCATCAATTCTTTTGCTGCTGCAGTATTGGTTGGCTCCAGTTCAAGCACTTTATTAAAATTACTGAGGGCATTATCAACCTTGCGCATTTCTAAATATAGATAGGCATTTTCCAGATAAGCTTCCGTGAATTTATTATTAAAACTTATTGCTTTATCCAGTGATTTTGAGGCAACTAAAAACTGTTTGGCAGTCTTTTGCTCTATAGCTTTTTGAAAATAAAATTGTGCACTATCCAGTTGTGCAAACGAATTAACACACGCTAATAGCAAGACTGCTGAAATGGGGGCTTTTTTCATACTACGGATTTAAAACAAATACTATTCCAAAAAAGGATTAAGGTTTAGTGGAACACCAATCCTCCTAACGCCGGCAAATGGCAATTTATTTCATACAGGGTTGTCTTTTTATCCACCAGTATTACAGTTGGGGATGGGTTATAAACATTCCCGGTACCATAAAACTCAACGCTATCGCTATTAAAAATTTCGGTCCATGATGATTTACCACTCACTTGAATTTTCCAGTCCATTCTCACAACCGGGGTCATATTTAAAATTATCAAAAGGTCATCTTGTTTCTTTTTTCCTTTTCTTCTGTACACAATTACACCTTCATTTGAGTGATTAAGATCAACCCATTCAAAGCCACCTACTCCAAATTGCAGTTCATGCAAGGCCGGTTGTGATGTATACAATTTGTTCAATGTTCGTACACATGCCTGTAGTTTTGAATGGCTTTCAAATTGTAGCAAATCCCAGCTTAATTCACTTTTGTAATTCCATTCTGTTGTTTGCCCAAATTCATCGCCCATAAACAACAATTTGCCGCCGGGGTGGGTAAACATGTAGGTGTACAACAACCGGAGATTGGCAAACTTTTGCCAATCATCTCCCGGCATTTTATAAATCATCGGACTTTTTCCATGCACTACTTCATCATGACTAAGTGGTAGCATAAAGTTTTCATCATAATAATACATCATGCTGAAAGCAAATTTATTTTGATGATGCTTTCTAAAAATCGGATCCATTTTAAAATAGTCCAGTGTATCATGCATCCAGCCCATCATCCATTTCATTCCAAAACCAAGCCCGCCCTGAAACGTGGGCCTGCACACACCCGGCCAATCGGTAGCTTCTTCCGCAATTGTTTGTACATCCGGAAAATCTCTGTAGATAGTTTCGTTTAATTCTTTTATAAATGCAATAGCTTCTATGTTGCCATTGCCTCCAAATTCATTTGGCTCCCATTGTCCTTCAGTTCTTGAATAATTAAGTTTTAACATGGAGCTTACTGCATCTACACGGATGCCATCAATATGAAATTTATCAAACCAAAACCTTGCACTGCTTATTAAAAAGGATTTAACTTCTCCCCGCTTATAATTAAAGATATAACTGTTCCAGTCTGGATGAAATCCTTTGCGCATGTCTGCATATTCATAGGTATGTGTTCCATCAAACATAAACAGGCCGTGAGCATCATAAGGAAAATGAGAAGGAACCCAATCTAAAATAACCCCAATACCTGCTTCGTGAAAAGCATCTACCATTGCCATAAAATCTTGCGGCGCTCCAAACCTGGAGGTGGGTGCAAAAAAACCGGTTCCCTGGTAGCCCCAGCTGCCATCAAAAGGATGTTCCATCACAGGCATCAATTCTATATGAGTAAAGCCCATGTCTTTTACATACGGCACTATTCTTTCGGTAATTTGCTGATAGGAATTGTAGGTTTCTTCATCATTTTTATCGGGCCGCATCCAACTTGCCAGGTGAACTTCGTACACACTCCATGGCGCATCAAGGGCATTGTTTTTTATCCGCTTGCTCATCCAATCTTTATCTTTCCAATCGTATGCTAATTCCCAGGTTATGGACGCTGTCATTGGTCGCTTTTCCCAAAAGTTAGCATAGGGATCGCCTTTATCAATGGCTGCACCTTTAAATCCTTTGATATGATATTTATATGCTTCACCTTTTTTAAAATTGGGAATAAACCCTTCCCATATACCAGAATTATCCAATCGCACAGATAATGGATGTACGCCCTTTTTCCAATCGTTAAAATTACCAACCACACTTACTTTGGTGGCATTAGGTGCCCACACACAAAAGTAATAACCGGGCGTATCCAATACAATCGATGGTTTGTTACCAAACAATTCGTAGCCATTATACAACGTACCGTTTTGGAAATTGGTAATATCCTCTTCAGTTAACAAGGAATAATTCCAAACAGGTTTTGTGCTGTCTACAAAATGTATATCCTCATATTTTTTTATTGAAGTGGCGTTTTCTTTTTTCATAAACTTTTTTTTGGGTATAAAGGCGTCTAATTATTTCTAAGATAATTATTTTATTTTTTACTTACTTGCCTATTTTTTTTCATTTATTTTAACTGATGGGCACGACTGTAAAATTCATTTGCCGTTTGTTTCTCAGATGTTGCCACTAATATAAAAGGCACATCAACTTATATACAGAATTCCAATATTTGAATTAACGTAAATTTAAGTATAGTCTTTGTTGTATTAAGATTTATTTAATCAGATTTACTACTTAATAAATAAAATTTCTAACCACAGCACTGCAAATGAAGAAAGTAACCTGCCTACTGATACCCTTATTATTGTTTTTTACCTATTATACAAAGGCCCAATCGATATCAGGCAAAATGTATGACAGCACCAATAACAAAAGTATTGCTAATGCAGTGGTAGCCATTGTAAAGCCCGTAGACTCTATCCTATTAAAATTCGTCCGTACAAACAGGGAGGGTGATTTTGAAATAAAAAATATACCAGCCGGTAAGTATATTTTAATGATTACGCACCCGTTGTATGCAGACTATTTAGATGACATTAATACAACTCAAAATGGCCTTCAATTAAATACAGTTTTTTTTATTCCAAAAAGTAAGTTGTTGCAGGAGGTAATTGTGAATTCCGGTTCGCCCATAAAAATTAAAGGAGACACAATCTCTTACACAGCAGACAGCTTTAAAGTGAGTGCCAATGCCAATGTTGAAGAGTTGCTAAAAAAATTACCAGGCATACAGGTTGATAAAGATGGAAAGATAAAAGCCATGGGCGAACAGGTAAAAAAAGTACTGGTGGATGGAGAAGAATTTTTTGGTGATGATCCCGGTATGGCAGTAAAAAATTTAAGGGCAGATGCAGTGAAAGAAGTGCAGGTATTTGATAAAAAAAGTGAACAGGCCGAGTTTACCGGTATTGATGACGGACAAAAGCAAAAAACCATCAATCTGAAATTAAAAGAAGATAAAAAGAAAGGCTATTTCGGTAAGCTGGATGCGGCTGGCGGGCCACAAAAAAGTATTGATAACCGATACAACAGCAATGTTTTGTTTAATGCTTTTAAGGGTAAAAGAAAGTTATCGGCCTTTTTATTAAATGGTAATACTGGTCAGGATGGATTAAACTGGAGGGATAATGAAAAGTTTGGTGGAGAAAATGACAATGTAAATGTGAGTGTTGATGAGGAAGGCGGTATGAGTTATATGTGGCGTGGTGGCGGTAGTGATGATGAACCAAATATAAACACCCAAAATGGGTTTATCAATAATTTTAATGCTGGTCTTCATTACTCTAATAAATGGGATGACAAAAGAACGTTGATGCTTTCACCTAAGTATAACAGGCAATTATACAACAACCAACAATCAACTTTTACACAACGACAGGTAGGCGATTCTATTTTAAATGAAAACAATGTTTTAAACCAGCAGGTAAACAGGTATAACTTAAAAAACAACCTGAGTTATGACATTAAATTTGATTCCAGCAACAGTTTAAAGTTAACGCTCAAGGCTAATTTTTATCACACGGAAAGTACAGAAGAAAGTGTTTCAGATACCAGGAGTAACACCGAAATAATCAAAAACAAAACCCTTAAAAATTTCCAGCAAAATTCAGATAAAAATGCCATTACAGCAAGTGCCATTTTTCGCCATAAATTTAAAAAAGCACGGCGAACATTCTCTGTAAATACGGACTGGAACCGGATTAGCACAAATGGACTTAACTTGTTGCAGGCTAATAATCAATCATATCTTGATGGCATATTATCAGCAACCCAGTTACAAAACCAACAAATAGCGATTGATAAATCGACTAAAAATATAACAGCCAAAGCAGTTTATACTGAGCCATTAAGTAAAAAATATTCTTTAGAACTGGCTTATGAATTAATTTATTCAAAAGGCATCAACAACCAGGTTACCAATAGTTACTCCTCCACGTCTGGAAAGTATGACGACCTGGTTGATACACTCAGTAATAATTTTGATCAAAAAATTGTAATCAATAAGCCTTCTGCCAAAATAAGTTACAACTTTAAAAAATTTAAATTCAATTTTGGAAGCGGTTTTGGTATAACAAGGTTTGATTTCAGAGATATTTCTTACGATAAAGATTATGTAAGAAACTACATTAATTTATTTCCCGCTGCCTCCTTAAACTATACGTACAAACCCAATCACAGCATTAATTTTTCTTTCGACGGCAATACCACCCAACCTACGCTTAACCAATTGCAGCCATTACGAAACAACAACGATTTTTTTAATCAATATTTAGGTAACCCGGATTTAAAACCGTCATTCACTCAGTCTTACCGTTTATCTCATCAATCATATAACTTTTTAAAAGACCTTTGGGTATACCAGTCGGTCAATATCAGAAATACCTACAACTCCATAACCAATAGCTCCATAATTAACCTGGACAATGGCAAAACCATTACAAAACCTGTAAATACGAATGGTAATATTTCTGTGAACTTCTGGAGCGGCGTAGGTTTTAAGCTTAAAAAATTAAACAGTAACGTAAACCTTCAGCCTAACTTTAGCTACTCAAAATTTGCAGACGTAATTAACGGACGAACCAGCTTTTCAAGAACATTAAATGGGGGCCTTGGCTTATATGTAAGCAAAACGAAAGAGAAGCAGTATGACATTTCAATAGGAAATGATTTTGCCTATAATAGGAATACGACTTCGCAAAATAGTCTAGTGAATAGTTTTTATACCAATACAGTTTCGATAAATGCCACTGTTTATTATAAAAAAGTTTGGTCAGTAACAACAGACTATAACTTTTTTGCCAGGCAAAAAACAGTGCAATTTCAAAACAACCTAACCAACCATATTTGGAACGCCAAACTACAGCGTACGTTTAAAGAAAATGAATTCACTGCTTATTTTTTAATCCGGGATATGTTAAATCAGAATACAGGTATAGAAAGAAACTTTTATGGCAACACCTCAACTGAAGTACGAAACCAGCGGTTACGGCAATATTGGATGATCGGTTTTACCTGGGACTTTAAAAACAAGCAGAGCAACCCGTAGAAAGTAAAAAGTAAAAAAGAAAAATGAAAAAAGCAAACATAGTGCTACTCCTGTTAATCACTGTGGCTTTTAATGTAAAAGCACAGTTATTTATAGATAAGGCTGTTATTGAGTTTGAAGTGAAAACCAATGTGAAAAAAACAATGGGTACGGGCCAATGGGCCGATTTGTTGAAAGACAATATGCCACAATTTAAAACCGGTTTTTATCAATATAGTTTTAGTGGTAACAAGAGTATTTATAAATTTAATCGGTGGGATGAAGGACCTAAAGTGCCCGAGTTTTTAAGAAGAGATGATGAACAGCAAATTTATTTCTTTGATTATAATACAAATAAAACTTTTCAACAAAAGGCAATTGTAGGAAGCAATTTTTTTTTAGAGGACAGCATCTCAAAAATTGATTGGCGGCTTACCAACGAAAGCAGGATAATTGCTGGTTTTAACTGCCGCAAAGCAATAGGGAAAGTAATGGACAGCGTTTATGTTTTTGCTTTTTATACGGATGAAATATTGATACCCGGTGGCCCTTGCAACATAAATGGTTTACCTGGAATGATATTGGGTGTAACAATTCCCAGAATGTATATTTCATTTATTGCTACAAAACTTTCCATTAGCAGTTTAGTTGAAACAGACATTAAACCAATAACAGCAAAAAAATTTAGCAGTAAGGCTGCCTTAAAAACCCTTATTACCGAAAGATCAAAAGAATGGAGTAATAGCGATGATGATGATTCTAAAGCATGGAGAGATCAATTTGTGTGGAATGCATTATTGTAAATGAATAGAGTTTGCAGAACGGTTTTATCAGCAAAAAATCAATCAGTTTAAACGGAATTACTACATCAGTTCCTTCAATAATTTTACGGCTGTATCTATTTCTAGCTTTGTATTGTGTTTACTAAAACTAAATCTTACCGGAATTTGGTTTGGATTATTGTTGATGGCACGTATTACATGAGATCCTGCATCAGCGCCGCTTGTGCAGGCACTTCCACCGCTTACACATACGTTATGGATGTCCAGGTTAAACAATAACATCTCCGATTTTTCTGATTTTGGAAAACTTGCATTCAGCACGGTATACAAACTTTGTCCGTAAACATCTCCGTTAAAAGAAACTCCCGGAATGTGTTTTTTTAATTCATCCATCAGGTAATATTTTAATGTTCTGATGTATGCCGCATCTTTCTGGTAAGATGCTGTTGCAAGTTCTAGTGCTTTAGCAAAACCTACTATGCCATACAGGTTTTCTGTTCCTGCCCTCATGTCTCTTTCCTGCGATCCTCCATGAATAAATTTGGTTATCCGCACGTTTTCATTAATGTATAAAAGTCCAACACCTTTTGGACCATGAAATTTATGAGCAGCACCTGTAATAAAATGTACGGGTGTATTTCTCAGATCAAACGGATAGTGACCAACCGTCTGTACCGTATCACTATGAAAAATGGCATTGTATAATTTGCACAATTCACCCACTGCATGTATGTCAAGGATATTTCCTATTTCATTATTTGCATGCATTAATGTTACCAACGATTTTTTATCTGTACCGGCCAGTAATTTTTCGAGGTCGTCTAAATCAACATGACCATTGGGGAGCAGTTTTACATAACTTACTTTAGCAAGGTCAAGTTTATCGAGATATTGTACAGTATGCAGTGTGGCATGGTGTTCAATGGCGGAGGTAATAATGTGCTCGCAACCCAAATCGTGCACGGCCGCCATTATCGCAGTATTACTGCTTTCGGTACCACCGCTGGTAAAAAATATTTCTGCAGGGTGTGCATTAAGGATTTTCGCAACTGATTTCCGTGACTGTTCAATTGCCATCCTCGTTTCTCTCCCATAGGAATAAATGGACGAGGGATTGCCAAATTTTTCTGTAAGAAAAGGAAGCATAGCATCCAATACTTCTTTATTTAGCTGTGTGGTTGCTGCGTTGTCTAAGTAAATTCTCATTTGCCCCAACCCCGTGTGGGGCTTATTTATTTTTTAAATCAATAATTTTAAAACTCTTCAAAAGGGAACTGTCTCCCAAAAAACGAATGATCCTGCTTACCCTGCTGCTAAACCATATCAACGCCCTAAACCCAAAAAAACTACATTACTTCCTTAATATCCTTCATTAATTTACGGGCAATATTTTCAGCGGTTGTTTCAAAATTACTTTCAGCATAAATCCGAATGATAGGTTCCGTATTGCTTGTTCTTAAGTGAACCCAGTCTGTATCAAACTCAATTTTAAGCCCGTCTTCTGCATTAATGGGTTGATTTTTATACTTTACTTTTATTTTTTCAAAAACTTTCTTTACATCAACACTATCCTCCAGTGTAATTTTATTTTTGCTGATAAAATAATGAGGGTAGGTGTTTCTTAACTGCCGGATGCTTTTTTTATCCTGGGCCAGATGCGTTAAAAACAAGGCAATTCCAATTAAAGCATCCCGCCCGTAATGTAAATCAGGAACAATAATTCCTCCATTACCCTCTCCTCCAATTACAGCATTTACTGCTTTCATTTTTGTTACCACATTTACTTCGCCAACAGCACTTGGATAATATTTTCCGCCATGTTTTTCTGTAACATCCCTTAATGCTCTTGTGGAACTCATATTAGAAACAGTGTTACCTTTTCTTTTACTTAAAACGTAATCTGCTACCGCCACCAGGGTATATTCTTCACCAAACATACTACCATCCTCACATACAAAACATAACCTGTCCACATCGGGATCAACCGCAATACCAAGGCTGGCATTTTGTTTTACCACTTCCTGGCTTAATTGATTTAAATGTTCGGGTAAGGGCTCCGGATTATGAGCAAACCTGCCGTTCACTTCTCCATTAAGCAGTTCAATATCCTTTACACCCAGTGCTTTTAATAAGGCTGGTACAGCTATTGCGCCGGTGCTGTTAACAGCATCTACAACAATTTTAAATTTTGCTTTTTTAATTGCAGCAACATCAACTAAATCATAATTTACTACAGCATCGATATGTTTATGTAAAGAAGTGTTGTCGTTTGTAACTGAGCCTAGTTTTTCTACTGAGGCAAAAATAAAATCTTCTTTGGCTGCTATTTCAAGAACCTGTGCACCCTCATCAGCATTAATAAATTCACCTTTGCTGTTCAATAATTTTAAGGCGTTCCATTCTTTCGGGTTATGGCTTGCTGTTAGTATAATGCCGCCGGCGGCATCTTCAAATACAACCGCCATTTCTACAGTGGGTGTAGTACTGTAGTCAACATCAATTACATTAATTCCAAGTGCGGTTAATGTACTTATTACAAGATCTTTTACCATTCCGCCGCTGATACGACCGTCTCTGCCAACCACAATTTTTGCCGGAGATGTATTTTTTCCTGCTCCTCTTTCATTCAACAGCAAAGTGCCAAATGCAGCAGTGAATTTTACAATATCTAATGGAGTAAGGTTGTCACCGGTTTTACCACCAATAGTGCCTCTAATGCCGGAAATACTTTTTATCAATGCCATACCTAACCTGTTTTGATGTTGAACAAAGATAAAGAACCAAGTGTAATTATCACTGGGATAAAATGCAGGGGTGCATTTAAATTGTTGCAGTGTATTAAAGGGTTGCCAAGCTTCATTAAGAGATAAATATGTTGAAAGAAATTTTTAAAAGGTTGGCGACCCTTGCGACAATTTAAAGTACTTGCAAATGTACCGCCTCATTTCAACCATTTGATAGAAGTATAAAATTATCTTTGCCAAAAAATTCAAATAATATGTGGCTTAACAACATTTTGGAAACAATTGGCAATACACCGCTGATTAGATTAAATAAAATCACTAAAGACCTGCCGTGTACCGTACTGGCCAAAGTTGAATATTTTAATCCTGGCAATAGTATTAAAGACCGTATGGCCTTAAAGATGCTGGAGGTGGCGGAAAAGGAAGGAAAAATAAAACCCGGCGGTACTATTATTGAAGGAACAAGCGGAAATACCGGCATGGGACTGGCTTTGGCGGCCTGTGTAAAAGGCTACAAGTGCATTTTTACAACTACAGAAAAACAATCGAAAGAGAAAGCAGATATTCTAAAAGCAGTGGGTGCCGAGGTTATTGTATGCCCTACCAATGTGGAACCGGAAGATCCCCGTTCGTATTATTCAGTAAGTAAAAGACTTGCCAAAGAAGTTCCCAATAGTTGGTATGTTAACCAGTACGATAATCTTGCCAATAGGCAGGCCCATTACGAGCAAACAGGGCCAGAGATTTGGGAGCAAAGTGAAGGCAAGGTTACCCATTTAGTGGTTGCTACCGGCACCGGTGGCACAATTGTAGGAACTGCAAAATATTTAAAAGAAAAAAATCCTAACATTAAAGTTTGGGCTATTGATAGTTATGGCAGTTTGTTGAAGAAATATTTTGAAACGGGCGAGCTTGATCAAAAAGAAGTTTATCCATATATCAGTGAAGGTTTTGGAGAAGATTTTGTACCACAGAATTATGATATGACGTTGATTGACACCTTCACAAAAGTTACGGATAAAGATGGTGCAATTATGGCACGGCGTATTGCAAAAGAGGAAGGTATTTTTATAGGCTACAGCGCAGGAAGCTGCTTACAGGGTGTATTGCAATTGAAAGATCAGTTAAAAAAAGATGATGTAGTGGTGTGTATTTTCCACGACCACGGTAGCCGTTATGTTGGAAAAATTTACAACGACCAATGGATGATAGAAAGAGGTTTTTTAGAAGTGAAAACTTTTAAAGATTTAATAAGCGGCCGTGGCACACAAAAATTATTGGTATTAACGCCCACTGACGTTGTGTCAACAGCTATTGCTATGATGAAAAAATATGAAATTGAAAATATCCCTGTAGTTGATAAAGGAATTAACGTGGGGGCCATATCAGAAGGTGGCCTGTTTGATAAATTATTAAACGATCCCGGCATTGTTTCTAAATCGGTTAGTGAGGTAATGGAAAAAGCCTATCCGGAAGTTGCTTTTGATACGCCTGTAGAAAGATTGAGCAACTTTATTAACAAAGAAAACGGTGCCGTTTTGAGTAAGGATGAAGGAGGAACCTATCATATTGTTACCAAGTACGACATTATTCAAAGCCTTACAAAATAGCGATACGGAAAAATACGATATGGACGCTAATTGAGGATGGTGCTGCATTTAAACAATGCAGCACTTTTTTTTTGCAGATTTTATCTTAAAACAAAACGTATAAATACGCTTTGTTTTACCGTAGCTAAACAGCTTAAAACTGGTAGATTTTCTTATTAACACGTATTTACTGATAAAAAAAATAGAGCATTTATGCTCTTTTCTGTGAATAAAATGTGAACAATATTTGTATCGAAGTTGATTGATAGAGATTTAATATCAATCTTATCCAAAAAATCCTGACAAAACCTAAACCAGATTAAAATCAATATTACTGAAAAGCAGAATATAATCCAGTATCAGTCAACTTCTTTTTTGTGTTTAGCAACAAATATCTGTTAGTGGTAATTGAAATGATAGATAAATATTTAACAATATTTCTGGGAAAACAAATTGATCCGGTACAATGAAGAAAACGAATTTTTAATTTGTCCTTTTGAAAAACTAACCAAACCCAAAAGTTAACAATGCAAATCCAAACCTGTAGAAAATTATAAAAATCATTTCCAGCATTGCTTATTTTAATAAGTAAATGAAAAACAGAAATCTGTTTGATTTTTTAAAACCTGAGAAACCACCAAATGATTTTGCTTTGACTTTACCAGAATGAGTCAGGGCCTAGCTTCCACAGATTTGCTGTGGAAGCTTTTTATTTATATCAATATAGAACTTGTTGGAATTCTATCACCTTTAAAAGCTCGCCAAAAAATAATCCCATTTGCTTACCAGGGTGATAATTAAAATCTATTTTTAAAACGTCGCAGCGTTGGAAGCAATTAATTGTTATTCAATAATCCGTGAAAAACATTTCACATCTTTCTAACCGGTCAATATTATCAACCGATCCAATTAAGTAATTCGGAAAATAAATAATTTGAACACTATGCTGTTTTTTAAATTGTTTACCATATGTAAGTACATGGGTAATATAGTAAGTCACCCATATTTAATAGGATACAGCACCTCAATCTATCAACAAAGTTTTTTAACGATGGGACTATCTGGGAACATTACGTATCATGAAGTAGTAATAGTACTGTAATCGTACTAGTGTAACGGTATTTATACGGCCACATAAACAGGGCAGTTTTTCTCTATTTTGTTTCAGGATATTGGTTGACATTTGTGTCAGAAGTTGATTGATATGTTTTAATTATCAATCCATTCCAATATCCAGATTAACCAACAAGATTTCTATCCAAGATCTTAATAAAAGCTGAAAAAATCCAATATCAGTCAACTTCTATTTTTTAATTTTTACTAAATTAAGTTCAAACAAAACGACAATATAAAAACGCAGTTCAATTATCCAAATCCTGTTAAAGACCATAAAACCAAATCCAGAGACTGATTGCAATTAAAAGCAAGATGTCTCGAAAAAACCAATTCAATATCCAGGGTTTATGCTGTAAAAAGCGATGATAACTCAAAAGCCGATTAAAGACAATATCCTAAGCCTATGCTGTAAAAGGCGATGATGGCAGAAAAAGACCAGCACACTGAAACCGGAAATGATTTATTTCTGGAGAGGAAACCCCTCAAAGAATTTAAGATCCCCGAAGATGCCAAAAGGTTTCTTCACAAAATTTACATCCACAGTTTGTATTTAATACAGCTGTGGATGTTTTTGTTTTTTAGAAAAAAAGGATCCGCTTTTTATTTAAAAATACCATCTGCTAAATCGGGCGTTAACATGCTGTTTCATTTTCTGCCGACAACTTACATTTGATCATTCTAAAAATTGATTAGTAATAAAAAGCATACTGACACTGCTTTTAGCACCATAAGTTTCAAAATTATTTAGGGTCTATTTGCACAAAAAACGAAAAGAAACTAAAAAATTGCTGAAGTTATTTTTTAACATTTAAAATAAAATTCTTAATCCGTCGTTTTAGATTCAGTTTCCAAACAAAAGAAAAACAATAACCGATTTCCTATTGAAAACTACAGAAATCCAATTTCTAAAGAAGACCGAAAACCAAATCCTGGGACTATGCCGTAAAAAGCGATGATGACCCAAAAAACCAAATCCAATGTTCCGAGTTTATGCTGTAAAAAGCGATGATAACTCAAAAGCCAATTAAAAACCAATATCCTAAGCCTATGCTGTAAAAAGCGATGATGGCAAAGAAAAGATCAACACTGAAAAACGGAAATTAAACGATTTCCGGAGAGGAAACCCCTCAAAGCATTCAAAGATCCCAGAGTGGTCCCTAACAGGAACATTCACCAAGCTTACTTCCACAGACTATGAAAACTAGACCCTGTGGAAGTTCTTGTTTTCAGCCATCTCCCCCACTCTTTTAAAGATAAATTTTTGATATTTTTTAGTGTGTAGCATTTGTATAATTTTATAGAATGTTATTACATTTAAACAATGAGTTAGTAAAAAAGCCTGTAAGAATTGTTTCCCTTGTACCCTCGCAAACCGAATTGCTATGTCATCTCGGCTTGGAAAAAGCCGTAGTTGGCATTACTAAGTTTTGTATTCACCCTGCTAATTGGCAAAAGACTAAAGCAATAGTGGGCGGAACAAAAAGTATCGATATTGAAAAAATAAAAAGCCTTAACCCCGATTTAATTATTGCCAACAAGGAAGAGAATGTTGAAGACCAAATATTGGAATTAAGCAGGCATTTTCCTGTTTGGGTTTCTGATGTCTCCAATCTGGGAGAGGCTTTGCAAATGATAAATGACATAGGTAAGCTTACAAAAACAGTGACAAAAGCACGAAAACTGGTGATTGAAATAGAAATCGCTTTCAAAAAATTGACTGGCTACCCTGGCAAAATAAAAACCTGTTATCTTATCTGGAGACGTCCCTACATGACTGTTGGTGGCGACACATTCATTAGTGACATGCTCAGTTATTGTGGGTGTTTAAATTTGTATGAAGATGTTGTGCGTTATCCAACAGTTGAAATAGACCATATAATGGAAAAGGATTGTAAATTATTACTCTTATCTACAGAACCTTACCCTTTTAAGCAAAAACATATTGAGGAACTGAAAATTCAGTTACCGGGAACAACCATTATTTTAGTAGATGGAGAAATGTTCAGCTGGTATGGAAGTAGGTTGTTGAAGGCACCGGCATATTTTGAACAGCTTTCTCTACAAACAAAAATTAAAAGACAACAAAGGATCTAATCTGCGCAAAAAAATTAAGACCTATTTGCTAGTAAAAGAATTTATTTAACTAGTAACCCAAAGTACAATAGTTAAAAAATGATATAAAAGTACCAGGCTTTAATATAACGGAATACATGATAAAGAAAGTTAAATTCCTTTACTTTTGTACAAAAACAACCAAATATGAGTAAATACAGTTCAGGCGTTTTATTCGGAAAAGAATTAGAGGCGCTTTATAATGATGCCAAGGAAAATCAGTTTGCGCTACCAGCAGTTAACTGCATAGGTACAGATACAATTAATGCAACTTTAGAAACAGCAGCAAAAGTAAATTCTCCGGTTATTATCCAGTTCAGCAATGGTGGCGCCCAGTTTATTGCAGGAAAAGGAATGCCCAATGATAAATTACAAGCAAACATTTCGGGTGCAATTTCCGGAGCCTTACATGTGCACAATGTTGCAAAACATTATGGCGTACCCGTAGTTTTACATACAGACCATGCCGCAAAAAAATGGTTACCATGGATAAGCAGTTTGATAGATGCAGGTGAACAGTTTTACAAAGAAAAAGGTCAACCGCTTTTTAGCTCTCACATGCTTGATTTAAGTGAAGAACCAATTGAAGAAAATATACACACTTCAGTAGAATTTTTTAAACGCATGGCCCCTTTGGGAATGAGTATTGAAATTGAATTAGGTGTTACAGGTGGTGAAGAAGATGGCGTAGATAACAGTGATGTTTAAAATTTCCGGTCTTAATTCTACATTACCTGGTTTGTAAACACCGTGTACATTTCCAAAAGCAGCGGCCACTGTAAACATATTACTTACTTTTCCGAGTTCTGTATAAGAGTAGGCAACATGTTGTGGCTGTGTGT
>JANYCA010000151.1 GCA_025360525.1 Chitinophagaceae bacterium
TCATTCTGGGGATGAGCATTCCTTTGGTGGTTGTCCTCAATTCCAGGATGGATGATGCATCAGGTGTAATAGATGTACTGCTGATACCCATGGACTGGGCTTGTATTATATTACTGGTAAAGCTTACTACTAGCAGTAGAATTACTGATGCTGATAGATTTTTAAAATTGATCCTTAACATTGAGTTGAATGTTTTTGTTTTAGTTTTTTATATTCACTGCAAGCGTAGGTTCAATTGGCTTGCCAAAAAAAGGTATGTTGAAAGCCAATAATTTACAATTTGTGAAACTTATGTATTTTCCAAAATTAAGACTACTTTCTCATTTTAAGACACGTTTATCTATAGGTAGGAAATAGTAATTGATTCAAATATAGAGTGGCAGCTTACTTGAAAAAACGGAACTCGGTGATATTAATTTTGAGATTTCAACGGCAGATGCGAAATCTGCACAAAATTATGACAAGACAAAAAATAAAGCGATTAAAAAACAAATCGAAATTAACAGGCTAATGGCAACCATCACTTTAAATTACAGATGTGCTAACTCTTAAAAAAAAATAAAAACCGGCAGGTAAATACCTGCCGGTTTAAATGTAGTCGATAGCTAAAAAGCTGATTTGTTAGAGGGTTTTTAATGCTGCGTTGTTTAAATTAAACAGCGTCTTAATCCACCAACTGGTTCCTCAATAAATCTTCAAACACATCCCGCTTGCGGATAAGTTTTGCTTTACCGTTTACAAGCAATACTTCCGCAGGTTTTAAACGGGAGTTAAAATTGCTCGACATCTCAAAACCGTAGGCACCGGCATTGTAGAAAACCAGTAAATCGCCTTCTCTTACTTCATGTAATTTTCTGTCCCAGGCAAAAGTATCTGTCTCGCAAATATTGCCAACCACATTATAAATTCTTTCGGCACCTGTGGGGTTGCTGATGTTGTCAATGTGATGATAAGAGTCGTACATCATCGGGCGTATCAGGTGATTAAAGCCGCTGTTAACGCCAACAAAAACTGCAGCGGGTGTTTGCTTAATAACATTTGCTTTTACAATAAAATATCCAGCCTGACTTACTAGATATTTGCCCGGCTCAAACCATACCTGCAATTTTTTGCCGGTTTCTTTTTCGAAATCTGCAAAAGCCAGTGCTACTTTTTCACCGAGGGTGGTAATATCTGTTTCAGCATCTCCTGTCTGGTAGGGCACTTTAAAGCCACTACCTAAATCAATAAACTGAAGATTGGGAAAATGGCTGGCTGTGTTGAACATAACATCTAATCCTTCCAAAAATACCCGGATATCTTTTATCTCACTGCCCGTGTGCATGTGTATGCCGGTAACATTAAGGTTGGTAGTTTTTACAATGCGTTCAATATGCCGCATCTGGTGGATAGATATACCAAACTTGCTATCTATATGCCCGGTTGAAATTTTATAATTGCCTCCCGCCATAATATGGGGGTTCAACCGTATACAAACCGGATAGCTATTACCGTACTTGTTGCCAAACTGTTCCAGAATAGAAATATTATCAATATTGATGTTGACACCTAATTCCTTTACTTCCACAATTTCATTAAAGTCCACACAGTTGGGAGTGTACAGAATGTTTTGTTTATCAAATCCTGCCATCAGGCCAAGCCTTACTTCGTTTACACTTACACAATCGAGGTTGGCGCCAATTGATTGTACATACTTTAATATGTTGATATTGGTGAGCGACTTACAGGCATAAAAAAAACGGACATTGCTGTTTTTAAATGCCTTCTGTAGTTTCTTATACTGGTCTGCTATACGTTCTGCATGATACACATATACCGGTGTACCAAATTCATTGGCAATATCAATTAATTGCTGATGGGTTAAATTTTTTACCATGTTGCGAAAATAAGTGTTTAATAAATGATACAAAAAAGCGTGACTGATAAGTAGAAAAAACTAATTGGATGATGTAATTCGGTCAGCATCTGATAGGTTTAATGGTTTCAACTTTTGATTTAAATATTTAGGATCAACTATTTAGTTTGCAAAGCCTGTTTTGGTGAATAGCTAGTCTCTATTTTCTTTTTTTTCTTAATAAAAAAAAGAAACAAAAAAAATCAAGGCTGAAAATAAAAAGGCTGAAATTTTCCGCATCAACCTAAAATCAAGGAACTCGCCGCAAGAGGTTTTTGATTTACAGGCTATGCCGGCTCAAACAGCCTTGATTTCTTAACGGCTGATGCGGAAAATTTCTAGCACTTTTTATTTAAGGCCCCAACCAGCCTTCATTTGCGACCAAAATGCCTAATCCTGTAAATATTTTTCAAATAAATTTTAAGATAAACTCTAAAGAATGTCAGTTTTATTTTAAAAAAATGCACATAAAAAAAGCATGAAATATTGATTCCATGCTTTTGATAATTAGGTTGTAATAATCTTATACTTCGGAATCTTCCCCTTGATTTTTTCCCTGTTTACTTTTAACAATTACTTCATCCGTATTGGCTGTAAAGCTTCCGTCAGTTTCTTCGTTGGGGATTTCCGTAACTGTTGTATCGATCTCTATTTCTATTGCTTCTTCCAGCATTACTTCGGGTGTTGCTGTAACCACCATGTCATCCACAGCAACTGATTGTGCCACTACAGTTGCCTGCACCAGTTCCTCCATCATTACTTCGCTTATTTTGGGTAAATCGTCGGTGGAATTAATGCCAAAGTAATCCATGAATGATTTAGAAGTGGTGTAAATAAGCGGCTTACCAACAGCATCTTCGTTTCTGCCGGCGATAACTACTAAATCTTTTTCCAATAATTTTTGTACAGCATAATCGCAGTTAACGCCCCGGATAGCTTCTATTTCACTTTTGGTAATTGGCTGCTTGTAAGCAATGATGGCCAATGTTTCCAAAGCCGCTATGGATAAGCGTTTAAGGAATTTATCGCCATTTAATTGGGCAACCGTTTTATGAAATTCTTTTTTGGTAAGAAACTGCCATCCACCACCGCTTTGTTTTAATTCAAAGGCATAAAACTCGGCACTGTATTTTTCCTGAATGCCTTCCACTGCAGCTTCTACCTGATCCAACGTTGCCCTGTCATCGATGAAACCGAGCGCATTGTTGAGCAATTCTACCAAATCAATATTCGTCAACGGTTTTTCGCTGGCAAATATCAAAGCTTCAATATGTGGTATTATCTGGGAGAGTTCCATGCCTTAATCTCACAAAGGAGATTATTATTTTGTTGTTTTAAAAATTGCCTACATGATAATTATTATGCGGCTGTATTGCCTCTTTTGGGGACGGGGGTTATCCATTTAAAGCTGCAGCACCACTTACAATCTCTGTAAGTTCTGTAGTAATAGCAGCCTGCCTTGCCCTGTTGTAACTTAATTTAAGTGCCTTCAATAATTCGTTTGCATTTTCGCTGGCTTTATCCATCGCTGTCATCCTTGCGCCATGTTCGCTGGCATTTGCATCCAGCACAGCTTTATATAGTTGGGTATTTAAAATTTTTGGTATCAACTCCACAATCAAAACTTCCTGGCTGGGTTCAAAAATAAAATCTGCTTTTTTAGTTTTGCTGGCAGAAACTATTTTTTGTACCGGTAAAAACTGTTCTGAAACAAATAACTGGGTGCCGGCATTTTTAAACTCACTGTATACCAGCTCTACCGCATCTACTTCTTTATTGGCGAAAGCATCCATTGCATATTTGGCGGCAGTTTGTACTTTTTCAAAACTAAGACCGGTAAAAATATCCCAGTATTTATCAACTACCTGAAAACCGTTTTTATTAAAATGCTCGTATCCTTTTTTACCTACGGGCAAAATCTGCACATTTCCTTTGGCTAATTGGGCGGCATATTTGTCTGCAACGGTTTGCTTGGCTAATTTAATGAGGTTACTGTTATAGCCTCCGCAAAGGCCTCTGTCGCTGGTAACAACAATAATCATCACCTTGTTAACAGGCCTTTCTGCAGCCAATGCCATGTTAACATCGCCATCGCTGCTGCTTACAATGTTACTCAGCATTTCCTGCAACTTTTTTGCGTAAGGACGCATTTGTGTAATGGCATCCTGTGCCCTGCGTAGTTTGGCAGCGCTTACCATTTTCATGGCTTTGGTTATTTGCTGGGTGCCTTGTACACTTTTTATCCTGTTGCGAACTTCTTTTAATGCTCCTGACATATCAAAATAACTTTAGATTGATTGGTTCTGTTTTCGGTGTGCAAATGTAGGGCAAAAAACCCTACAATCATGAGGCTTTACCTACAATAATGGCCGGGAAAAGCGGCGATTACCGAATTGTTTTATTTTTTCCATTAATTCAACCCGGCCTTTGCCAATTAATTTACCTTCAGCTGTACTTATCCAAATGCGGCCATCTGCATTTAATGAGATTGTTTTTTTTGTAGTAGCCATTTTGATATTGTATGTAATTTTTAAAATTAAGCTAAGGTATAATTTCAAGTAGGGTGTTTTATAATTTATTGATGAAGGTTATTTTAGCTTCGCTGAATATGCTTCCTGCCAGCGATTAAGTCCCAACTTTTATTAATACAGCAGTAATTTGTCTATCCAAATTTCTTTTTTAAAAAAATAGTGCATATTTATCAGCCCGGATAATTTAATAGACTCTTTTTCCGCATTGCGGCATTTTTTTTCCCGAATTTAAGACCCGTCCTCGCCAACTTGTTTCACATTTGCTGTCATTTAAATAAGCGCAAATAAAATATGAAGACAATTGTTAGTGGACTGATTTCCTTATTAAGTTTTACAGCTTCAACTGCACAACAGGTTAAAGTATCAGACAGTGCCAAAACCCTACAAGAAGTTACTGTTATCGGGTATAAAACGGTAAATGGTGTTGGACATTTTTTAGAATCAAAAGACGGAATTATCTATGCCGGAAAGAAGAATGAGGTAATTCTTGTAGACAGCCTCGATGCCAATAAGGCAATTAATAATACCCGTCAAATACTTGGACGGATACCAGGCTTAAATATCGTTGAAACTGAAAGTGGCGGGTTTACTGCTAATGGCATTGCTACAAGAGGCTTAAACCCGATACAAAGCATTGAAATGAATACCCGCCAAAACGGCTATAATATCAGTGCCGATATTTTTGGGTATAATGAAGCTTATTATATTCCGCCAATGGAAGCGGTAAGCCGCATTGAAATGGTAAGAGGTGCTTCTTCATTACAATTCGGATCGCAGTTCGGAGGTTTGGTAAACTATGTAACAAAAGATGCTCCGTTGAACAAGCCATTTGAATTCACCACTTCACAAACTGTTGGAAGTTTTGGGCTTTTTAACTCTTTTAATTCAATTGGTGGCAATTATAAAAAGATAAGCTACTATGGGTTTCTTCAGTACCGTTATACTGATGGCTACCGTCCCAATAGCAGGCAGTGGCAACTATCAGGTTTTGGTAAAATTCAGTATAAACCATCCGCAAAAACCAATGCAGGTGTTGAATATTCAATACTCCGTAATAAAATAAAGATGCCCGGAGGTTTAACAGATAGTATGTTTGAAGCCAATCCAAAGGCATCCACGAGGGCCAGAAACTGGCTAAAGAGCCCCTGGAATGTGGTGGCCGCTTATGCAAACTTTACTCCGTCTTTAAACTCCACAATCAGTTTAAAAACAACTTACCTCTTTAGTAACCGGTCGCTGGTGTGGCGTAATGAAGATGGCGGCCCGGAAGCGTTAGATGAAATAGACCCTGCTACAGGTACTTATGTGCCAAGGGAAGTTGGCAGTGAAGACATGCACAACTCAACAACCGAACTAAGGTTTTCTCAAAATTATTCTTTAGGAAAAAAACAATCTACAATAGCTGGTGGCATCCGGTATAGCTATGCATGGTTTAAACGGCACGGTGGTGGCGAAGGCACAACGAACAGTGATTTTGATTTATCCATTACCGGTAATTGGGGCTATAATTTAGATTTTACTACCACTAACATTGCTCCATTTATTGAAAGTATTTTTAGAATCGGAAACAAATTTACAATCACTCCCGGCTTTAGATTTGAGTACCTGAAAAGTTCTGCAAAAGGATATAAAATTGTAGATAATGCAAAGCTAACACCAGATGAAAAACGGACGAGAACATTCCCTCTGTTCGGCATCGGATTAGAATTTAAACCAACTTATAACACGGGTATCTATGGCAATTTTAGCCAGGCATACCGGCCAATTGATTACAGCCAGTTAGAACCATTTGGTATAACATCCAGAATAGACCCCAATTTAAAAGATGCTTATGGTTTTAACACCGATTTAGGGTACAGGGGAACTATAAAGAACTTTCTAAATTTTGACATTGGTGGTTTTTACATGTCTTATAATAACCGGATTGGTGTGTTGGTTCAAACAGATCCGGTAACGGGTAATGATTACTCCATCAGAAAAAATATTGCCAACAGCGTTCACAACGGTGTTGAAAGTTATATTGAGTTCAACCTTTTAAAATATCTGAATGCAAAATCAACATATGATCTAAGCGTATTTAATTCGTTTGCTTACATCAATGCAACATATACAACTGGAGAATTTAAGGGGAACAGGGTTGAGGCTGCAGCTAAAACCATCAACAGAGTTGGCTTAATATTTAATGATAAACATTTTTCTACCACCTTCCAGGTAAACTATGTGGGAGATGCCTACGGAGATGCGTCAAATGTAAAAACGAGCCAAGATCCGATAGCGGGATATATACCAGCATATACAGTGCTTGATCTAAGTGCTTCATACAAGTTTAACAATTATGCCTTTAAAATTGGATCAAATAATTTAACCGATAAATCTTACTTCACCCGTAGAACAGATGAGTATCCTGGTCCGGGAATTATTCCTTCGATTGGAAGGAGCTTTTACATAGGAATTAGTGCTAAGTTTTAGCAAGTAAAAAGTGGTGATATTGGCACAGGTATAGTCTTTTAATCCCTAAGGACAACAAGATTTATTCATTTGTATGGGCGGGCAATTTACAGTACCATAACTGCAGAACACACAACAATCTCCCTGCTTGGGTTTTAGTGTTGTTTCGCAATTGGTACATTTATAGAAGTATTGACAAGCATCGGTAGGCATTGTTTCTTTTTTTTGAAAACCGCAGTGAGGGCAGGTAATGATTGATTGCAATAAGAATGTTTTTTTCATTTGTTATTTCTTTTTTTCGCAACATGATTACAACAAATCGCTACATGATTTTTTTTTCATCAGGCTAGCGTCACTTCTTGGTTTCAGGTTTTGCCTTAGTTTCTGTCTGAGGTTCCTCTTTGGTTTCAGGTTTAGTTTCTTCTTTGGCTCTATCATTAGGATTATTCTTCACACATAACAGACTTGCATTGATGGCTACTACAATTGTACTCACCGTCATTAAACCTGCATCCATTGCAGGGGCTTAACAAAACTCCCTGCTTATACAACACACCTGCTGCCAGCGGCAATGCGACTACATTGAAGCCCGTAGCCCCAATTAAATTTTGTATCATTTTACGGTAAGTGGCTTTGCCAAATAAAATGAGGCTCACAACATCTTTTGGGTTGCTGTTTACCAAAACAATACCGGCGGTTTCCGCAGCTATATCACTGCCACTGCCTACTGCTATTCCAATATCATTCCGCACTTCGGGCATTTGCCAGGTTTATTGCTCGTTACATCCGAATGCATGGGGCAGGTGTATATTTTCATTACATCCATTTTCATCTTCTCTTTTGAAGAGAAAGCCAATGATGCACCGCATTTTGAACACTTACCAGCCCTATCACTTGTTATATCAGGATGATTAGGACATGAATAAGTTTGTACAATTTTATCTGCTGCTTTCACATCCATACCACATTTAGGGCATTTACCAGACTTGTTACTGGTTACATCCGGATGCATCGGACAAGTGAAAAGTCCCATTCCCTGCATTTTCATTTGTTCCTTTGGAGTTATGTTTAATTTCATTCCACATATTGGACATTTACCAGGTTTATTACTTTTTTCACCAGGGTGCGCCGGGCACATGTATCTTTTCATTACATCCAATTTCATTTGTTCCTTTGTAGATTTGGTTAAATCACTGCCACATTTAGGGCACTTACCAAACTCGTCCATCATTACTTCGGGATGCATTGGACAAGTGTATTGTACTTTTTCCGTTTTAAGTTTTGTTTTCTCTTGTGCAAAGACAGAAACAGAAAGGATGGTTAAGGCTGCCATCATCAGCATTTTAAATATTTTCATTCTTTTTAATTTTAGTTGTTGTTGATAAAATAAATAATTGTTTTAGATGATCACATCTAAGCATTTACAGATACCGGAGCGCTGGCAGGAAATGTTTTTTTAAAAGCTAATTGATAATTAAGATCATCTGTAGTAAAACTAATTCTATCCTTTTTAACGGAAGATGATCCTTGTTAGAATGTAGTATGAGAATGGTCATTTAATAAAATAGTAATCAAATGCCAGCAATCATCCTCATAGTATATGTGCCTTTTAAGATGTTGCATCATTCACTGGTTCTAAACTGTGATGTAATCTCTCTTTGGGAAAGGGTCCTTAAAAAATGGTCTTGATCAGGTTGTCTTTTTAAATTAGCAGAAGTAGTATGTAGTGCGTTAATGAGTGAAAAGGGTAAGGTCGGAGTGATGAAAATCTTTGCTTTTTAGAAAACTTTAAAAACATATGTTGAACTCATTCCTGTTTGATGATATAAGAAATAGTGGCTGAACTTTATTCTTCATATCCGCTTTTGAAAATAGTTGAAATCATTTTGAATTGCTGCATATCATTTAAGCGATACTTTGAGAAGGCAGCGCACGGTCCTGTCTGATTTACTGTACGCTATTTACTTTTAATAACATTCCTGTTAATCAAATTCTTTCTTCTCTTGTTCTTTTAAATATTTTTTCAAAGCCTTTTCTCCAAACATTTTAAATACCACCGGCGTAACAATCATATCCAGTAAAGTAGAACTGATTAATCCTCCTAAAATAACAGTAGCAACTGGGTACAAGATTTCTTTACCTGGTGCGGTGGCATCGAGCGTTAATGGTATCAATGCCAATGCTGCAACCAGCGCTGTCATCAGTACAGGAACCAGTCTTTCTAAAGAACCACGAATAATCATTTTATCATTAAATTCTTCCCCTTCATGCTGTACTAAATGGATGTAATGCGAAATCATCATAATGCCATTGCGGCTGGCTATACCCGTTAGTGTAATAAAGCCTACCAAAGTTGCTATAGAGAAAACACCACCTGTAAGCATTACCGCTACCACACTTCCTATTAATGCCAGTGGGATATTCAGCATTATCTGCCATACAATTCTGGCAGATTTAAAATGGCTGTACAACACTAAAAATATCCCGACAAATGAAAAAATACTTAACAATGCAATCAGCTTTGATGCCGATTGTTGGCTTTCAAACTGTCCGCCCCATTGCAGGTAATAACCTTGAGGTAGTTTTAACTGGTCATTTACTTTTTGCTGCATTTCTTTTACCGTAGTTCCCAAATCTCTGCCCTGTACATTGGCACTTACCACAATTCTTCTTTGGGTATTTTCATGGGATACGGAATTAACCCCATTTTCAATTTCAATACTGGCTATTTGAGATAAAGGAATGAGCGAACCATCAGGTAATGCAATTTGTGTGTTTCGGATATTTTCAATATTACTTCTGTCTGCATCATTGGTACGCAACAAAATATCGAAAGTTTTTTGTCCATCCAATACCTGGCTGCTTACTTTACCATTATAAAACACTTCTAAATCTTCTGCTACTTTACCAGCCTGCAGCCCGTAGCGTTGTAACGCATTCCTATCTATTTTAATTTGCAGTTGTGGCACCAATACCTGCTTCTCCACCTGTAAGTCAACCACACCTGGCACGGTGCTTAAAATATCTTTCATTGCTGCAGCATTGGTTCTTAGTTCGGCCAAATCGTTGCCAAATATTTTAATAGCCACCTGCGCCCTTACACCCGAGAGCAAATGATCGAGGCGGTGGGAAATGGGTTGTCCAATATTTATGTTACTGCCTTTTAATATTCCCAGTTTTTCCCGTATGTCTGCTAAAACTGCCTTCATGCTTCTGTGATTATCTTTTAAGGCTACATCAATTTCGGTATAGCTTGGTGGCTCTGCATGTTCATCTAACTCGGCCCGGCCTGTTCGTCTTGAAGTAAGCAGCACATCCGGAATTTTTAAAATCTGCTGTTCAGCAATGCTGCCAATTTTATTGCTTTCATTCAAGGATGTTCCGGCGGGTGCCACCACATTAATTGTAAAACTGCCCTCATTAAATGGCGGTAAAAATTCGGTACCAAAAAATGGAACGACGGACGCCGCAGCAATGATCAGGATGATGGCACTGCCAATAATTAGTTTAGGATGTTTTAATCCACGATGCAATAATTTCCTGTCCTGCTTTTTTAACCATCTTACCAATTGGCTGTCGCCGGCTTCCTCGCCCGCTGCCGAAAATCCGGGGCTGGCATTCTGCAAAGGGGATGGTGCCTTCTTCCAAAACATAAGGTTTACCGGGCGCAGGCTTTTTTCTGTACCCAACAGGTAGCTGCATAAAGCAGGTGTAACGGTTAAGGAAACAACCAGTGAAGCGATGATGGAAGTAATATAGGCAATGCCCAATGGCGCAAATATTTTACCTTCTATGCCCTGTAAATAAAATAATGGCAAAAACACCAGCACCACAATGATAGTGGCATACACGATAGAATTTCTTACTTCACTGCTGGCTTCATAAATTACTTTTTTTAATGGTTTAGGATGGGGGCTTGCCCAATTTTCTTTTAATCGTCTGAACACATTTTCCACATCTACAATTGCATCGTCCACCAGTTCCCCAATGGCAATTGCCAAACCGCCCAATGTTAATGTATTGATGGATATACCAGCTATTTTAAAAACAATGGCAGTTATCACCAATGATAAAGGGATAGCGGTAAGGGTGATGATGGTGGTGCGGAAATTCAGTAAAAAAAGAAATAAAATAATAATGATCAAAATAAAACCATCCCGTAAAGCCTCCTCCACATTGGTAAGTGAGTTGATGATAAAATCCCTTTGGTTAAAAACATTTGTTTGGATTTTTACATCTTTAGGTAAAGATGCCTGTAGCTCTGCAATGGCCAGCAGCACTTGCTCTGTTACCGTAACAGTATTGGCGCCTGGTTGTTTTTCGATGTTTAAAATAACGGCAGGTTTTCCGTTTAAAGAACCATCGCCCCGTTTTACTGCGCCGCCAAATTTTACATCTGCCACCTGCTTTAATAACACGGGTGCATTATTTTTATTGGCCACCACCGTGTTGGCTAAATCTTCCAGCGTATTAGCCCTGGCGATATTTCGTATCAGTACTTCCGAACCCTTATTATCAAAGAAACCACCTGTGGTATTTTGATTGGTTGATTGCAACGCATTATCTACCTCATTAATACTTAAATTAAATTGCCGTAATTTTTCTGATGATACCAATACCTGGTATTGCAACCGTTCCCCACCAATTGGTATTACCTGGCTTACCCCTTTTATACTCATCAATCTTCTGCGGATGGTAAAATCTGATATCGTCCTTAGTTCCGAAGGGGAAGTTGAGTCACCCGTTACCGCTACCATCATGATCTGCCCCATGATGGAACTGATAGGGCCAAGCTGCGGCGTAATGCCTTTTGGCAATTGAACAGATTGTAGTTTTTCTGCTGTTAGTTGTCTTGCCCTGTACACATCAGTAGTCCAGTCAAATTCTACAAACACCATCCCCAAACCAGGAGAGGCAACAGAACGCACTACTTCCACACCCGGTGCGCCATTCAAGGATGTTTCTACCGGAAGGTTAATCTGTGCTTCAATTTCTTCAGGAGCCATACCATTGGCTTCTAAAAAAATAGTAACCCTCGGCCGGTTTAAGTCGGGCAATACATCCACCGGTAAATTGACAAGTGTAATAATGCCATATATCATTAACAGGGCAGCAAAAGCCACTACAAACAAACGGTTACGTAACGAAAACTGAATGATTCTATTTAGCATGATGTATTATTTATCCTGTAATTCTTCTTTTTTTGAATCGTTTGGAGATTACAAAAAATAGCGCAAAACCGCTGATGACTGTAATTATTCCAAAAATGGAAAAGGCCCTTAGCACCCAGTTATTGATATTGTCCCGTCCTTTATAATCCATTGTATGAAACATCCACAGCAAATCGAACGTTCGCCATTTTGCATTGCGGAATGTTTCTACTTTGCCGGTTTGTGCGGCAACATAAATATTGGTATTGCTTTCATGTTGAAATGTTATTTTCCATGCAGGTAACGGCTTTTCACGGTATTCATCATGTTTGCCAATTGTAGTTATATATTCAACAATTGGTTGAGCTGGTAGTCCGTTAAAACTTTCAGCAGCTATTTTAATGGCTTCTTCTTTAGTAATTGCTTGCCTGATTTGGCCTGTTTCAGCATCTGCAATAACTGTTTTTAATTGACTACTAGAAAAATAACTGATGCTGTAAAATGGTTGTTGTAAAATATTTACCACTTCCAGCTTATTTATTGAATCCGCCTTTTCAGCAAGATGATCAATGACTATAGCTGGTGAAATAAAATTTGCCGCGGCTGACAAATGCGGTGTATGTTTATGTTGCAAATCACCATGTATCTCATCAATGTTTGTCCAGCTAAAATAGAGGCCGCTGATTGTCCACAAAAGAAATTGCAAACCCAACAGCACACCAAGGTAACGATGTGCCTTGCGGATATAGTATTGTTTACTTTTTGCCATAAATATTTGTACCTTATTTTTCTATTGCTGAGTGGCTAACCACTCATCAAACTGCTTTATTTCTTTATTTTGCTCTTCTATTATCTGCTGCGCCATTTTTTTAATTCATATACTTTGCCATCGCCTAATTCGCCCTTTGACATTTGGATTGCTCCGGTATGGTGAACTTTCATCATCATTGCAAAATCCATATCCACATTGCCGGTCATTTTAGTTTCGTTAGTCTTTGCATCCATACCACTCATGGCTTCCATTAATTCGGGATGCTCTCCTTTTGTAATATTTTCTTTATGTGCGGCTAATATTTTTTTGAAGTTTTCGATTTCTGCTGTTTGGGCTGTAATAATACTTTTTGCCAGTGCCTTCATCGTATTATCCTTACCTGATTTTAGTTCAATGTTCGCCATATCAATAGCGCCCTGGTGATGTTCAATCATCATTGCTGCAAATTCGGCATCAAAATCACCATTCATTTTTACGGCTTTCATTTTATCCATAGAACTCATCATGGATTTTATCATTTCATTGTTCATATTCATTTTACCATCTCCATTCATTTTTGCATCATTGTGTTCTGTCATTTTCATAGCAGTGTCAGATTCCATTTTTGTATCTGTTGTTGATTTGTTGTCGCCGTTACAAGCTTGTAAAAGGAACATACCGGCTAATGCCGCTGGTATTAAAATTTTCATGATTGTATTTTTTTAAATGATTAATATTTGTTTGTTATAATTTTTTGTACTGAATACGTTTCAATGCATTTTACTTATTGTCCATCTCTTTTAATTTGGCTTTCATAAAGTCTATTTCCTTTTGTTGAGCAGCTATAATATCATTAGCTAATTTTTTTACTTCAGGGTCTGATATTTTTGCACTTTTAACCATCAGGATAGCAGCAGCATGATGTGGTATCATTGATTTTAAAAATTGACTGTCGGAAACACCTGTTTGTACCCTGATAAAAAAGAAACAGGCAATCAATACAACAGCACTGATAGAAATAATTATGAGGTTTAATTTTTTGTTCATGTACATACTCCCCATTAATAACATTTCAATTATTATCATGGGAGCTGTCATAAGCCCCGCCATATAAAACTGATTAACATTTACAATTACATTCGCAAACTTGTCAACCATGGAATACATCAAAATAAACATGGCAATAAAAGAGAGAACGATCATCCATATTAATTTTGAGTATTGCAAATTGCCGGCTTTCGGCATTATGCTCATTTCATGCATTTCCATTGTATATAGTTTAATTATTAAAAATCATTTTTTCACTTTCAACATACTTGCATTGATGGCTACAACAACAGTGCTTACCGTCATTAATGCTGCCCCTGCAGCAGGGCTTAATAATATACCCTGGTTATATAAAACGCCTGCCGCCAATGGCAATGCAACCACATTATATCCCGTAGCCCAAATTAAATTCTGTATCATTTTGCGGTAGGTAGCTTTACCAAATAAAATTAAATTCACAATATCTTTCGGATTGCTGTTTACCAAAACAATACCCGCCGTTTCAGCTGCAATATCGCTGCCACTGCCAACAGCAATGCCAATATCGGCAATGGCCAAGGCAGGTGCATCATTAACGCCATCACCCGTCATAGCCACAAATTCTCCTTTGCTTTGCAGGTCTTTTATCTTCTCTAATTTTTGATGGGGTAATACTTCTGCAATAAAACTATCCATACCTAAAGTGTTGCTAACACTTGCTGCTACCTTACTGTTATCGCCAGTTAATAAAATTGATTTTATATTTTCTTGTTTTAATGTTGCGATTGCTTCTGCCGATTCTGGCCGTATTTCATCAGACAAAGCAATGTAACCTGATAGCACATTATTTATAATTAGAAACACAATCGTTTCTGTATCATTTGCTATAAAGCCATCGGGTATAGCTATATTATTTTCTTTTAAATAACCCGGGCTAACCACTAATATTTTTTTATTTTCCACGGTAGCTTCAACCCCTTTACCTGTGATGGCATTAAAATTTTCTGTTGCAGGAATGGAGATGGATAAATCCTTTACTTTTTGAAGAATGCCTGTTGCAATTGGGTGTTCTGATTGTTGCTCTAAGGCAGATGCCAGGCGAATGATTTCATTTTCAGTAAGATCCTTTTGCAGCGAAACTATTTTTGACACTTCAAACTTACCAACAGTGAGTGTACCTGTTTTATCAAATACAATGGTGGTAATTTTTTTGGCATTTTCAAAGGCTGTTCTGTTTTTTATCAATAAACCACTTTTTGCGGCCATTGCTGTTGATTTAGCAACTACCAGCGGTACAGCCAAACCTAAAGCATGAGGGCAACAAATTACTATCACCGTTACCATTCTTTCCATAGCAAAGGCCAGCGATTGGCCCGTTACATACCAATATAAGAAGGTGGAGATACCTGCAACAATTGCAATTACCGTTAACCATTTTGCAGCTTTATCTGCCAGCAGTTGTGTGTTTGATTTAGAATTTTGGGCATCCTGCACCAGCTTTATTACCTGCGATAAATAAGAATCCTGAGCACCATGCGATACGGTAACTTTAATAGCTCCATTACCATTGATAGAGCCGGCAATTACTTTATCACCTTTTATCTTTTGTACAGGTTTGCTTTCGCCGGTTAGCATACTTTCATTCAGGTAAGTTTCGCCATCAGCAATTATACCATCAGCGGCTACCTTTTCTCCGGGTTTTATTAAAATCAAGTCGCCTTCTTTTAAAGTGGCTGTTTCTACCTCAACTGTTATATCGTTATTTAATTTATGTGCTTCGGAAGGCATCAGCTGCACCAGCAATTCCAACTCCTTTGATGCACCTGCAACCGACTTCATTTCTATCCAATGCCCCAACAGCATAATGAGTATAAGCGTTGCCAGTTCCCAAAAAAAATCCATTCCCTGCAACCCAAACGCAATGGCTACACTATACACATACGCAACTGTAATTGCAAAGCCAATTAAAAACATCATACCTGGATTTTTTGCTTTGGCTTCATCTACCAACCCTTTTAAAAATGGCCAGCCACCATAAAAGAAAACTACAGACGAGAAGGTAAGCAACACATATTTTGATCCGGCAAAGCTGATATCTATTTTCAACCAATGCTGAATCATCTGGGACAATAGCATGATTGGAATCGTAAGCACCAGTACAGCAAAAAAACGTTTTTTAAAATCAGCAATCATACCGCTATGCTTATTGTGTTTGCCAGAAGCTGTGTTGGCAACAGGCTCCAACGTCATTGCACATAAGGGGCATTTACCTGGGGCATCCCTTATTATATGGGGATGCATAGGGCAGGTGTATTTTTCAAAATGCTGAATGCTCTGCCCGGTATCCTTCACATTCATTTCGTTGCCTGCATGGTTCATTGGCGGGTTAATACTTTTACCTTCTTGAACAGGAACTAAATTCATTCCGCACTTAGGGCAATTACCGGGAGCATCCTGAATAACTTCAGGATGCATGGGGCAGGTATATTTTTGCTGATGTTGCATACCGGTTAGTTTTTAATTGTAAAAGGAAATTCAATTTTTAATTTTTCCCATGCCACAGCAATTTTTCCACTGTTGTTTTTACCCAGCTCAATAAAGTATTGTAACCGTTCTGTATGGCTTATTTTTTCAGGCTTTACTTTTATCCTGACAACATCTTCCTTTTCATCATACTCGGTTGCCAGGTGTTGCTTCCATTGCTTATTAATAATCAATGTCCACTCTTTTTTGCCGGGTATGGTAAAGAAGGCATATTTTCCTGCCGGTATATCTATTCCGTTTACTGTAATAGCAATTGGTAATTCTAAAGTGGTGGCATCATGAGCCCCTGTTACCCATACTTCATCATAAGGAACAAGGCCGCCCCATATTATCCTGTTTCTTACACCGGGAGAATGGTAGTTTATTTTTATACTATCTCCATTCACAACTGCAAAAGCAATTGATTTAATACTTTTCTTAGTAGTATCCTTCACAAGGCTTGGATTATGGCAGACTTCCTCTACCTTTTGCAATTGGGCAAAAACAATCTGATTATATTGAAGCAATACCAAAACGCATAATCCTTTAATCATCTTTTTCATAAATAAAAATTTAAGGGGTGGCAATATTTATTTTTTGATTGCAGTATGCCACCCCTATGTATGTTATAGTTAATTAATGCACGGCATGTTCATCTTTTTTCATATCCTTCATTTCACCGACTTTTCCTTCAGCAACATTCATTACAAAGTCACTGGTATAAACTTTGCCTTTACTCTGAAACTGTATCCAGCCTCGGTAAACACCGGGTTTATCGAATGTGGTGTGTAAATCAAACTTGCCACCTTCTATGCTTGGGTGTACATGTAAATATTTTTTATCGGCAAGGCTTACAACTACCATGTGTGCTTTTGCACCAAGGTAATCTTCCAAAGTATTTACATCTACCTCTTTGCCATTCAGCATCATTACACCACTAAGGTGCATGGGCATATTGGTTAAAAACTTTCCGCCTTCTAGTGTTAATGACACAGAAAAACCATCTCCGGCTGCGCCCGATAATTTATCTGCCCCATAAGTTTTTGCAGCAGGTACTGTACCAGCAACAGTAACATTTAAATTATCAACAGTATGGTTGGCACCACTTGGTTTGTAGTCGGCAAACAATGTGTACTTACCTGCTGCAGGGAATTTTTCTTTTACTGTATAAGAACCATCAGCATTTAATTCCGGATGGATATGGTTGAACCAGCTAAGGTCATCACTAACCACAATCAGGTGAATCTTTTTTGTATGCTCTACATCTAAAGGCACCTGCTCAGTTGGCTTATCTTTCAATTTAGGCGTTATTGATAAAGTAACTTCTTCATTTGCTTTTGGAGATGCAGGCGTAGCAGTAAATTGCATACTTACATTACTTGGCCCACCGGCATTATCATTGTGCTCCAGCTTCATACCGCATTTGGGGCAGGTATCGCCTTCTTTGCCAGTTACTTCAGGGTGCATGGGGCAGGCATAGATGTGATCGCCGCCTTCATGTGCCATTTCGGTTTTAGCGCTATCCTTATCTGAAGTTTTTGTATCGCTGCTGCTGTTATTGCAAGCCGTAAAAATTGTAGCGGCAGTAATAGCTATTATTGCCATTGAAATTTTAAATTCTTTTTTCATGTGTTTAATTTTAATTGTTGAATAATTATTTATGATTGTGTCCCTGGTGATTATCTTTTTCTTTCTTAGTTTCTAATTTTGTAAGATTCATATTACACTTAGGACATTTGCCTGGCTTTTCATAAGTTTTATCTCTTTCGCATTTCATCGGGCATTGATAAACTGCGGCTACAGCTGGTTTTGCTGCCGCTTTTAAATCCATACCGCACTTAGGGCATTTACCAGCTTCGTCATAAGTTTTACTACCCTCGCATTTCATGGGGCATTGGTAAGCTACAGTATCTGCTGCAACTTTATTAGTTTTTACTTTTGATGATTGTGCATTTAAAGCAATAAAGGAGAATGCCGCAATTGCCATTAAGAGAATGATTTTAAAATGTTTCATTGTTGTTTGATTGTTTGTGATTATAAAAAATGATTATTGATTTAAATAGATTGTTTTCATTTGGTAAACACCTACGGTTACTACTCTTTCACCTTCCTCTATCCCTTTTAAAATTGATGTGTATTTACCATTGGATGTGCCTTTGTTGATATAACTAATGCTGTATTGCTCTGCTTTATCTTTTATAAATACAGCAGGCTTGCCATTTATTTCTGCAATGGCTTCATTCAGCACAACTATCTGCCTTGAAATATTTTTAGAGAAAATATTCAGGTTGATATTTTCACCAATTTTAAATTGTGATTTAGGATGGATGATTTCAAAAATTACCTTTTGAGATTGATTGGCACCGTTAACCGATTGGGCGGTGGAAACTAATTTTAATTGATAAGAAGTAGTATCGTTTTGTATGTTAGAAGAGGTAGTTATTTTGTCTACCGTTTTTAATTGTGCTGCATCATTGGCAAATACCTGCGCTTCTACCAGTACTTTTTCAAGATTGGTTATGTCAAACAAAGTTTCACCTGCATTTATCACTGCCCCAATGGAGTAATTAAATGTACCGATCACGCCGCTCACTGGTGCTGTAAGCGTTATCATTTTTGTATTGCCAGTATTACTGCCTGCATTGGAAATGAACAGCTGCTTATTTTTTAAAGCCGTTTCGTAACGGGCTTTTGCTTCGGTAACATCTTTTTTAGCAGCGATATCTTCAATGGCTTTTAGCCTTTCATACTGTGCTTTTGCTGCGTTAAATTCAGACTCCACACTATTTCGTTGCGAAAGAATATTGATTTGCGTACCAGCATCTACCTGTTGTTCTATTACTGCCAATAATTGTCCTGCCGATACGCCTTGTCCAACACTAACTTTTAATGCTACTATTTTACCCGTTTGTGGCGATTGTATTACCGCCCTGCCTTGCGGCGATGGAACAACGGTAGCCAAAACCTGTGTTGATTGATTAAAATCGCCGGTCTCCATTTTTCTTGTACGAATACCAAAAAGAAATTGTGTTTCTTTTTCAACCATAAATGTGGTTGATATTGTACCGCCTGGCTTAGCAGCGCCACCATTGTCTTCGCCATCATGTGCCGAAGCGGTGTTGTAAGTAGCAGTGGGCAAAAGGCAAAGCAGCATTGCTATACTTGCTGCAACTTTTCTATTAGTTTTTTTCATTACAAAAAACATCAGCAGCAATCCAATCAATATTCCGGCAATACCATAAAACCAATTACTTTGATACCAGTAGGTACCAGCATGAACAGCAGCAGCTTCAACTGTTTCCAGTAGTTTTCCTACGGTTATATTATTTATAAGCATCAGGTCGGGGCCAAGTACAGAGTTGATGTTGACCGTGAGGTTGTATGATTTTTTTTCCGGAAACACTCCTTTCACTTCATACACACCATCATCAACCCTTGTAATTACTAATTTAATATTGGGGTTACCTGCAACTGCAATTTGTAATGTCGTACTGCTGTCAACCGGGGCATTGCTGTTAAAATTACTTGCAAATAACATAAAGGTGGATTCCTTACCCGGTATTAATGGCTGGTATTTTACCAGTAACTCATATAAATCCGATACTGCCTCACTGCTAAAATAGCTGGCAGGTGCAGCCGCAGTTTTTTTTGTATCGCCGAGGTCTTCGCCTCCATGCGCAAAAACCAGGGAAGGAATGAGCAGCAATAAAATGAGCATTTTCTTTATCATAATTTTCCAGTTAAATAATTTATTGATAATAAAGCCTGGCTGTAGTTCCTGATGGCTTCAAGGTTTTTGAGTTGTATAGAATAAGCATCATTGATATTGCGCAGGTAATTGATATAATCGTTTTCCCCGCTTTCAAAAAAGCGTTTTGCGGTATTGATAATTTCATTGGCTTTTGGAATGCCGCTGTTTTTATAGTATTGCAGCGACTGGGTATATATTGCCAATTCGTTATTTGCCTGTAACAATTGAACTGAAAGTTGTTGTTGCAAGCCATTTATTTTTTGCTTATTTATTTCCCATTCAGTCTTTGCTGCGTTGATATTGCCCTTGTATTGGCCAAACCATAGCGGCACAGTAAATCCAATACGGAAGCGGTTTCCAATCGGGGTATTTCTTTCGCCCTGGTTAAAATAGCCCAATGCTAAACCGGGCAATGCTTTTGCTTTTTGCAGTGCAATACTTCTTTGGGCAATTATCCCCGCCTGGTTAAAAATTTGTATTGATGGATTAGCTAAAAATGCAGTGCTATCGCTGGTAATAACAAAATCACTTAATGGGTTTTGATTAAGCGGTTCTGCAATAAATAGATCAGGTAAGCCTGTGAGGTATTGCAACTGGCTTTGAAGATTATTAATGGTTAGTTGTGACTGTAAATATTGATTGTGTATTTCCCCATATTGGCTTTCGGCAAATGTTTTTTGCAGGTAATCAATTTGCCCGGCATCAAACTGGCGGACGGCAGCTCGGCTGATGCGCTCATAAACGGTATCCTGCACATATAATTGCACCTGTAAAGCGGATGCATATTGCAGCAGTAAGTACAATTGTTTTACCTGAAATTTTACTTCGTTTTCTGTAACTCCTTTTTCTTTCTCCGCCAATACAATCCGCTGTTTTTGCAATTGGTATTGTTTGCTGTAAACCGAAGGAAACTCTATTGATTGCGTAATGCTGCCAGTATAAAATTTCCCGGTAGGACTTTCAAAAAATACTTCGGGATTGGGGAGGTTAAAACTACTTTTTAGTAACTGTTTTTGCTGTAAAATAGCTAAACCTGCTGCAGAAATATTCCTGCTGTTTTTAATAGCCATACTCACAGCATCTGCCTCAGAAACAATGTTTTGACTATAAACGTTTGCTAAAAGCAGTAACCCACTAAAGATTATACCGACACGTTTGAACATAAATTTTTTTTGATTACAATAACTGGAATAAAACAACTAAGCCTTTGGGCACAGCAGCAATAGTTTGATGGGCTTATGCCATCAAACACAGTTATAATAATCAAATCTGGAAACTCTGTATCGCTATACGTATGTCGGGAGGGGGAGGATAAAAATACCTGGCTATATATTTTGGAGGGAAAGCTTTAATTGAATTGAAAATATCAATACCCCAAAAAGTACTGATGATAGCCACGAATGCTGGTGCATCAATAACTGTTTTTGCGTTTTGAGTTAGCGCTTTATCTAATTGCTGAAACTTTTGTACATCATCGTTGCAACATCCGTTAGTCTCTTTCTTTTCCGATTTGGTTTCTTTATGCTGATGTTTATCAGCCTTCTTGTGATGCTCATGTTTTATGCCATCAGCATGAACATGAACTTCTTCAGTAGCTACTTCATCCTGGTGATGAGGCATATTAAAACCCATATCCACACCAACAGTACATGCGAAACTTATCACGGTATTCAGTGAGAATACCAGTAATAGCAGTGCTGCTTTTATTTGTATAGATCTACTTCTTTTCATTTAACTACCGTAAAAATAGAATAATTTTCAGAACAAACTCCTTCTACCATAAAGTTAGGCCAATGGGCGGATTGGGGGTTACGCAATTATTGGTAATATTTACACAATTATAGCTTTGTAAACCGGGTTGTTTTTATTTCCAACATCTTATTTGTTATGCTTAAAATATAATTACCTCTTACCAAACTATTCATATCAACCAGCAATTCCGTTGTTCCTTTAATAAGATTTATGACAATCCTTTTAACGACTGTACCCTGAAAGTTTATAATTGCCATTTCAGCTTTATAAGCGGTGGCAGACGATATACTCAATGTTGTATTAGTATGTATAAGCGATGGAGTAAGGCTATTAATTTCAAAACCATTTACCCTACCAGATGCGGCAACTGTTTTTGACACGGCAAACCTACCATCCAAATCGCCCACTTTTATCCTATAATAAACACGGCCAAAGATATTGGCATCGGTAAAATAAAAAGGCTGCCGGCAACGGAGCTGGTCAGCTTGAAAAGTATTGGTAGTGGTATAATTTATTCCATTTGCAGAACGCTGAATTTCAAACTTTGCATGTTGCAGAAAGCATGCCACTGTCCAATCTAACCTTGCAGTATTGCCATTAGTTGAAATCACCAAAGAGCTTAACCGTACAGGTACAGAATCGGACTGTGTTGTTTGCGCATTAACCTTGATAACAGAGATAATCGCAATTGTTAGTAGTAAAAGCTTCATAAATATTTATTTCTTTGGGTAACTAACATTTCATTTTAAACTTAAATTTATTAGTTTGTAAATTATGGTACAGAATAAAAGGTGACATGGATTCCTTAACATTGACGAGCTACCGAAAGGGCCCCATTTTTAGTTAATTCAGTTGATCCCTAGTGTAAAAATATAAACTAAGAGGCGAAATTTATTCAACATTTTTTGGAATGTTTTTAAAAAGTAAATTCAATATTTCTCCAAAATGATACACATCGGTAAAACTATTGTAAAGCGGTACTGGCGCCAGTCTTATTACATCGGGCTCTCGCCAGTCGCTAATGATGCCGTGCGGTTTAAGGGCATTAAAAATATCTTTTGTATGTTGTTTTAACTGGATACTCAGCTGGCAGCCTCTTGCGTTTTTTGGGGTGATAATTTCAATAATTTTTTTGCCGGAGGTTACATTAATCTGCTCCATAACATAAAATAAATAGTCACTTAACAACGTGCTTTTAGCCAGTAAATTTTCCATTCCGGCGGAGGCAAAAATATCCAACGAGGCTTTGTGGGCAGCCATATTGATGACGGAAGGATTGCTTAACTGCCAGCCTTCGGCAGTTGGGATGGGTTTAAAACCTTTGTCCATCATAAATCTGCTCGCTTTATCGTAGCCCCACCATCCGGCCAGCCTTGGCAGGTTTTTATTGGTAATATGCCGCTGGTGAACAAATGCACCTGCAATACCACCCGGACCACTGTTTAAATATTTATAGCTGCACCAGCAGGCAAAGTCTGTACCCCAGTCGTGCAATTTTAGATGGATGTTACCGGCGGCATGCGCCAGGTCGAAACCACAATAGGCGCCAACCTTGTGAGCCGCTGCTGTAATGGCTGCCATATCAAAAACCTGTCCGTTGTAATAATTTATTCCGCCAAATAACACCAGTGCAACGCTGTCTTTATTTGCTTCGATGGTTGCAATGATGTCTTCGGTATATATTAATTGTTCGCCCTGCCGTGGTGCTACTTCAACGATTGCATCATCCGGATTAAAGCCATGTATCAACACCTGCGATTCAAATGCATATTGATCGGAGGGAAATGCCTTGGCTTCGCAAATAATTTTATAGCGTTGGGTGGTTGGTCTGTAGAAGGTGGTCATCAGCAAATGCAGGTTAACCGTCAACTCATTCATCACCACAATTTCATCGGGCAACGCACCCACAATGGGTGATAGCAAAGGCGGAAACAACTCGTGATAAGTATACCAGGGTTGTCGTCCATGAAAATGACCTTCAACACCCAGGTTAGCCCAGTCTTCCAGTTTATCCAGTATATATTCCTGTGTAACCTTTGGCTGCAGTCCTAATGAGTTGCCGTTAAAATAAATAGATTCATGTTCATTAATGATGGGGATGTAAAATTGCTCCCGGAAGTTTTTTAAAACATCCTGTTCGTCTAATTGCCGGGCGTATTCTATTGTATTTTGGAAATTCATTTTTGCGATAATTTTATATTAACGGTTGTAATTATTACAACCGGTTTTGCAGACACAGACTATCTTCTCTAATAATGCATTTTCTGCCGGTATTGTTTGTTTTGTGAGACTAAATATGTAATAGCCAGAATTAAAAAAATTTGATAACAATTAATTTAAGCCGCAAAAGTTTAACAAGTTTAGATAGTCTCCATTTACTTCTTTGCTTTGATGCAAAGAAGTAAATGGAGAAATCAAGCCCGCCTGGCTGACGCAGTTCGGACGGGGCTTCATAAAAAAGACTAAAAATTTGAGTGTCTGACTAAAATGAAATTAGCTCCACCTTCAGTATGTGACCGGACTTTAGTGCAACTTACGGGCATATTACAATTCCTGTCATTTGTAACAACAATTTCATTTTTTAACGCCACACATTCAAATTTTCTTAACGTCTTTTTTATGAGGCCGACAAAGAGTGTGCGACCTGAGTCTATTATCCAAAAAAATTAAATAGAGCCTGTTCTGCCGCCATCAACTGGAATGCTGGTGCCGTTAACATAAGAAGCTGCCGGTGAGGCAAGAAAAGCAATCACATTGGCTATTTCAGCAGCAGTACCAAAGCGTTTTACCGGAATTTCACTTTGCATTGCTGCTTGTACTTCGGCGATGGTTTTATTGTTTTTAGCAGCATTGTTTTCAATAATGGACTGCAAACGTTGTGTATCGGTAAAACCCGGTAATACATTGTTTACGGTGATATTGAATTGGCCTAATTCATTGGCCATTGTTTTGGCCCAGCTTGCTACAGCGCCCCTGATGGTATTGGAAACGCCGAGGTTGGGTAATGGGATTTTTACAGAGGTAGAAATAATATTGATAATTCGTCCATAGTTGGCCTCCTTCATGGATGGAAGCACTGCTTTTGTTAGAATGTGATTGCAGATGAGGTGCCTGTTGAAAGTTTCAATAAAATCTTCTTCCGTTGCATCTAAAATTGGACCGCCTGCGGGGCCACCAGAATTATTAACTAAAGTATGAACCGGATTATTGGCTGCAAATGATTCAATTACCAATTTTACTTCATCGGGTTTATTGAAATCGGCCACCAGGTATTGATGTTGCTGACTATAAGAAGCCGGCAATTGTTCAACTGCTTGTTGTAAAGTTGATTCGTTTCGTGCCATTAAAATGCAGGTGGCACCGAGTTTTGCCAATTCTATTGCAGTCGCCAGCCCAATACCCTGGCTACTGCCGCAAATAATGGCCGTTTTTGCTTGCATTGAAATATTCATGTCGTAAAAAATTTAGTATTCAAACTTAGAAATTCTTATTCAATTATATTACTGCCATTTAACCTGAGGTTACTCAGAAAAAAGTAATCAACGCCATTTGTAAGTGTATAAAAAGATAAAACCTGATTTTTATTTTATTGATAAGCTGTTTATTGAAATATACGGGTAGCTTCAATGGCATTTTTCTGGCAATTTTTACCGTTATTATTAAATTACGAACGAATGCCTCTAATTAATTATCACTTTAAAATATAAGTGGCAGTCATTAAACTTTTGTGATGTAATGTAGACGCAATGGGCATTTTAAAAATAAACAATGCGTTAACCATCATGAAACTAACCTAAAGTTGATTGTTAACATACAAATGCCCACCGTACTTTTGTGTCAGCAAGATGGGCATTTAAAAGATAAAGGCAAAACAAGCAATCGTTATTAGGTGGCAAATCTAAGGTATAGTTTGTTTAAAGTGAACAGGATAAAAAAAAATGTTTAAGATTTTCATATGGCAAGCAATCGTTAATGTCCTTCCGTTTCTACGGAAGGACTTCTTTTTTGTGCCCTATCCCATTCCAGAAGGGGCAATACCGGTTGTTTTTTTAGGTTAGTTCAGCCGATATATGGCATATCTAGCCCGCAAAAGCGTTGCATAGTTTCTTGCCAGCACATATTGGCTAAAATAAAATTCAGTTTGATTTTGAAGGTAATTTGAATCGTATTAGGTAATCGCACTCAATGGGGCAGTCATTTTAAATGCATTCCCATTTTTAATCAATCTTTAATGAATTAGATGGTTGGGAAAATCTTCAATTTTTTCACAGCATAATTGTTCCATTACCTGCTGCAACTGAACTTTTAAAATGGAGATGGTATGATCACCGCCTTTTTTTCCTAAGGCTCCAACGCCATACATAAAAGGCCTTCCCATAAATGTAAAATCTGCACCAAGGGCAAGGCACCTTGCAATGTCGGGCCCTGAACGCAGCCCGCTATCAACCATAACCTTTAGCTGTTTGCCAAATTTTTCTGATAAATTTTGCAATGGTTTTATGGATGATTCGCCTGCATCAATTTGCCTGCCGCCATGATTAGAGACAATGATTCCATCAATGCCCAAACTGATTGCCATCCGGGTATCTTCTTCACTCACTACGCCTTTTAAAACCAATGTACCTTTCCACATTTCACGAAGGGGTTTAATTTTATCCATATCAATACGGCCGGTAAAGGTCTGGTTCATAAACTGGCCAAGTCCGCCCATATCCAGGTTCTTTGGCATATAAGGTTTCAATGTTGCAAAGCCGGGAATTCCTGCCATTAATGTTTTAATGCCCCATTGCGGTTTGCTCATTACCTGCAGTATATTCTTTGCAGTCATTCTTGGGGGCATGGCCAAACCGTTTCTAATATCTCTTGGCCTAAAACCGAATGAAGGCACATCAACCAACAGCACCAGCACCGGGCATTGTGCGGCCGCAGCTCTTTTTATAATGTCGTCTCTTAATTCATCTTTTGTTGGATGATACAACTGGAACCAGGCCCTGCCTTCACTCAATTCTGCAATCCTTTCAATACTGCTGGTAGATACGGTGCTGAGTATGTAAGGTATATTTTGTTGCAAGGCAGCCTTTGCTAATATTTCAGGTGAGTTTGGCCATATTAAACCCTGCAACCCAATGGGTGATATACCAAATGGCGCATCGTATTTATGACCAAATAAGTTTACACTCATATCATGGCCGGAATATTTTTTTAAATATTGCGGCATTAACATCACCTCTTGTAAATCAGTCATATTTCTTTTCAGATTCACATCATCATTACAGCCACCCTCAAGGTATTCAAAGGCAAATCGGGGAATTCGCTTTTGAGCTTTTAATTGCAGATCCTTTACAGAAGGATAATGAGGATTGTAACTGAGTCTGCTGTCCTTTTCTTTCATACCTGTTTGTTTTAAAAACTTATAATTCAACCATTGCTTTAATAACGCCATTGGAGGGGTTCAACCAACTTTCAAAATTATCTTTTACCTGGTTAAATTTCACCCGATGAGTGATGTAATTTTTTGGATTCACCAACCCTTGCTTCATACTGGAAATCACCTGGTAAAAATCTTCCCTGGTTGCATTGCGGCTACTCATTAAAGTGGCTTCTCTTTTATGAAATTCCGGGTGGCTAAAACTAATATTGCCTTTTTGAAGACCTACTAAAACATACCTGCCACCATGTGCCATGTATTGAAATGAAGTATTGATTGCTGCCAGGTTTCCGGTGGCATCAATGATAACAGTGGGCATATCATTGTTAGTAATTTCTTTCAATTTCTCTACAACATTTTCTGTAGCAGGGTTTACAGTAAAATCAATGTTTAATTGGGTTTTGCAGAAGTTTAGTCTGTGTTCATTTATATCCATTGCAATTACTTTTGCACCAGCTATCCGTGCAAATTCCAGGGTGCCCAAACCAATTGGACCTGTACCAACTACCAGTACAAATTCACCGATGGTTATTGCTGCTCTTTTAATACCATGTGCTCCAATTGCTAAAGGCTCTACCAATGCCAGCGCATCAAAACTCAACCCATTGCCATATACCAATGAATAATCGGGTACGGATAAATATTCCCGCATGCCACCATCTGTATGCACACCGCATACCTGTATGGCTTCACAGCAGTTTGGCTTACCCATCCGGCAGGCAATACAGGTGCCGCAATTAAAATAGGGAATGATGGTTACGGCTTCTCCGTTTGTGAATCCTTCTGCTGCTGTGGTTTCAATGGTTGCCGCAATTTCATGCCCCAATATCCTGGGATAATTAAAGAAAGGCTGTGTGCCTTCAAAAGCGTGAAGATCGGTGCCACAAATTCCAATGCGTTCAATTTTTAGTAAGGTGTTACCGGCAGCTGCAACGGGCATTGCCATGTCCTGGTAAACAAATGAGCCTGGTTGTATGCAGCTTAATGATTTCATTCAATTTATTTCTTAAAAAAATGGATGTTATCCAATAATCCTTCGCTTACCATTGCATCCCAAAAACCGGCAGGCATTTGTTTGGTTGCCATCTCCATATTTAGTTTTACTTTTTCCGGATGGGTGGTGCTTAATGCAATACTACTAATGCCGGCAATATTAAATCCAAAATTAAAACAGGCTTCGGCTGGTTGAACGGCAAAGGATGCACACAATGCAAAAAAATCTTCTCTCCATTTATACAAGGCTTTTCCTGCTGCTGTTGCTGCATCTACCAACACATAATTGTAATAATCCCTGCCTACTAAAAAGCCGCCATTAAATACAGCAGAGTTAATAATTACGGTGCCGCTTTTATCCAGTTCTTGTACAAAATCCAGTAATTCTTTTGGATGAGATTTTACAGAAAGACTGTTGGCAATCATTACCCAATCCAGTTTAATATCTCTCGAAATGCGTTCTATTGAACGCCAGTTTTTTGCGCCAACTCCAATCGATTCCACCTTTCCCTGCGCTTTTAATTCTTGTAATGCTTTATAAGCTTCCAGGATATCATTGTAGCGTTTTGCATCATCATTGGCATCGGTAGCGGCTACTAAATATTCATCAGGATCGTGTATGGAAGCCATTTGAGAAGAATAATCTCCCAGCAATTCATTGCCTTGTTCAAAACATTCCAATATGCCTTTGTAACTTATTTTTTGTACAGCATCATTTTTTAAATCCCGCCAAATGC
>JANYCA010000159.1 GCA_025360525.1 Chitinophagaceae bacterium
AATTCAGTTTTTTTTACAAGGGCTGCTGGTAATAGCCCCTATCGCCATTACTATTTGGGCCATTGCTGCTGCCTTTAGTTTTGTAGATGGAATTTTACCAAATATCATTCATAATTTGTTCCCTTCATTAATGGAAGATAATGCCGGTAATATCCGGCAAATACCCGGGTTAGGATTTTTGGTGGTGATTTTACTCGTGCTGTTTGTAGGGTATGTGTCTTCCTCGTTTTTATTTGGAAAAATTGAAGAGGCCATTGACAGGGTACTGCACAAAGTGCCGGTAATAAAATTTCTTTACACAACGCTAAAGGAATTTTTTGAAGCATTTGCAGGAGATAAAAAGAAGTTTACCAAAAGTGTGCTGGCCAATATTGATGATAAAGATGTATGGCGGATTGGGTTTATTACACAGGATGATATGGCAGAGTTTGGGTTTAACGATCATGTGGCGGTTTATATACCCATGGCTTATTCTGTTTCAGGTAATGTATATATTATCCCCAGGAACAGGGTTAAGGAAATTACCAATATCAGTGCTTCGGAAAGTATGAAGTTTGCGGTGAGTGGCGGCGTAACCAGTATTGATGAAGGGTAGAAGTGGATTAGGGGTTTAGAGGTTTAGCAGTTTAGGGGTTTAGTGTTTAGAACTTGAGTGGTGTAGCAGGTGAGTTGGGTTAGGGAATTGATTGATGGAATTTGCCGCTTGAGTGTTGCCCGGTTCAAAAATATTCCCTACACTTCTGTATTAGGGTTTGGCTGTAACACCTGTATCAGTGCTGCGGCTTTTAGTAAACACTCCTCGTACTCATCGGCTGCGATACTGTTAAAGGTAATAGCACTGCCGGTTTCAAAGGATAAATATTGAGTGGCAGCGTTGTATAAAATACTTCGGATCACTACATTAAAATCGAAATTACCATTGGGGTGTACATAGCCGATGGATCCGGAATACAATCCTCTTTTGGTTTGCTCATAATGTTCTGTTAACTGCATTACCTTTTTTTTAGGGGCACCCGTCATGGAGCCCATGGGGAAGGTTGCTTTTATCGCATCTATCCAATTAAGGCCTTGCTGCAGTTGACCACTTATGGTACTAATCATTTGGTGTACCTGCGGAAAGCTGTACATGCCAAACAACTCATCTACCTGTACCGTACCAGCTTTACAAACCCGGCTTAAATCGTTTCTTACCAAATCAACCACCATTACATTTTCACTTTTTTCTTTTTCGCTGCTGAGGAGTTGTTTTTTGCTTTCTTCATCAGCCTGTTGGTTACGTGTATCCCGAATGGCAGTACCTTTTATGGGCTGCGAAAGAAGTTGATCACCCGTTTTTTTCAGGTAACGTTCCGGGCTGGAACTAATGCAATATTTATCATTCAATTTATACAACGCCGCAAATGGGCTGGGCGAAATATTTGTTAACTGCTGGTAAATTACTAATGGATTAATTACAGCACCCGCTGCAAAAAATTCCTGGCAAAAATTAATAACATAACAATCTCCCCTTAGTATATGTTGCTGCAAGGCCTGCACTGCTGATACATATTCTTGCCTGGAAATGCGGTGTTGTATTGCAATGGGCGTTTTAATTGCTGTTGGAAGAACCTGAGCTGGGGAATTTTTTATGGCTGTAAAAATATCCTGTGCATTCTCCGTGTCACAATAAATAGTCAACAGGTTAGCGGATAGCTCTACTACAATTTTAGGTACAAAAAAGTGCAGATCGCTAAAGCCAATTCCATCGTTATTATTAGATTTTAATTCCTCCAGTTCATTTTTAAGATCATAACCAAAGTGGCCAAACAACCAGCCCTGATTTTGTTGGCTAAACAGCCTCAACTGCTCAAAGGCAGTACCGGAATTTGCCGATACCGAATCTTTACAACCTGCTGCAAGCAAGCATTCAAAGGCAGGTGTTTCAAAATGATACTGGTGATTATCCAATAAACAAAAAATGTTGAACCGGTTTGCCCAGTTCAACATTTGCATTTTGATTTCTTTAAAATTATCAATCGGAAAAGAGACAGGTATTTTCATTTGTTAGTATTATGGCCAATAAAGCTAACTGTACTTTTTGTATTTGTTTTAAAAATCATCATCATCATCAAAACCACCACCACCACCTCCACCACGTAAATCATCAAAGCCAAGATCTTTAAAATCATCATCAATTTTAAAATCATCATCATCATCTTTGGCAGATTTTTTCCCGGCAGGCTTTTTTGTTTTTGACTTCGGCACATCAAATTCAGCAAAGTCAGGGTCCCAGTCATCATCACCTTCTTCCGGTTTTTCCCATTCATCTTCTACTTCTACATCGTCTTCGTCATCCTCATCCTCATCTTTGCTTTTTTTGGAAGATGCTTTACCTTTTTTTACCGGCTTGATGTCTTCATCCAGTTCATCATCATCATCCTCCTCATCTTCCTTTTTAGATTTAGCAGTCGCCTTAACAGGTGCTTTCTTTTCAGCGCCTGTAGCTTTTGGGGTAGAAGTTTTTTCTTCGGTAGGTTTTTTAGCCATGTTGATTAATTGAACTGTAAAATTTCTTAGAGATTTTTAATTAGCCAAATAAAAAGGCTTTTATTTTATATTTTTTTAAGCTTTTACTATTTGATCCCTACCTGGTCCGTTACTTATGTGGGTTACAGGTACTTGTAAATGCTGGTTGAGGTGTTGTACATACTCCTTCATTTTTACCGGCAGGTTTTCGTAGGTACTAATGGCGCTGCTGTCACACTGCCATCCTTCAAAACTTTCATATACCGGTACAATATCCAACTTATTCATTTGAAAAGGGACTTCATTTGTTTCCACCCCATTTATTGAATAGGAATGGCAGACTTTTAATTCCGGTAATGCATCTAAAATATCCGCCTTGGTCATAATAATTTGTGTAACACCATTAATCATACAGGCAAATTTTAACGCAACCAGGTCAATCCATCCGCAGCGGCGTGGTCTGCCGGTGGTACTGCCAAATTCGCTGCCTGTTTTCCTGATCAGTTCGCCGGTTTCGTCATGAAGTTCTGTAGGGAACGGTCCGCCGCCCACCCGTGTACAATATGCTTTTGAAACGCCAAATACTTCTTTAATATTTTGTGGTGCAATGCCTAGCCCGCTGCAAACGCCGGCAGTGATGGTATTGCTGCTGGTTACAAAGGGGAAAGTGCCAAAATCAACATCAAGCATACTTCCTTGTGCGCCTTCCGCAAGCACCCTTTTTCCCTGCGCTATTTGGTTGTTTATAAAATATTCACCATTTACAATATTGAAACTTCTCAGCATTTCAACCGCTTCAAAAAATTCATCTTCCCAACTGCTGATATCTTCCTGGAAATTATAATTATCCAGCAGGCGCTGGTGTTTAAGCCGTAGTTTAATATATTGTGAAGTAAAACTTTTATCGAGTAAATCGCCTATGCGTAAGCCATTGCGACCAGTTTTATCCATATAAGCCGGACCAATACCTTTAAGGGTAGACCCGATTTTGTCAGTACCTTTTTGAAGTTCACTTGCTTTATCCAACGCCCTGTGTGTAGGTAAAATAAAATGGGCACGCTGGCTGATAAAAAGATTCTTTTTATAATCCACCCCCATTGAAGCTACCGTTGCACATTCTTTCATTAAAGTTACCGGATCTAACACCACGCCGTTACCAATCAGGTTAATTTTATCTGCATGAAAAATGCCACTGGGTATTTGGTGCAGTACTACTTTTTGTCCGTTTACATAAAGGGTGTGCCCTGCATTTGGCCCGCCCTGAAACCTGGCAACCACATCATAACCGGGGGCAAAATAATCCACGATTTTTCCTTTCCCTTCATCGCCCCACTGCAGGCCCAGAATTACGTCTACCATAATTTAATTGATAATTGATAATTGATAATTGTCTACAAAACGGCACCATAATGCTAGAACCGGCGGTAAAAATAAAATGAAATACGCCAACCACCTAAAATGAAATTAAAAATTGGGAAAATAGCGTGAAATTGTAGGCTGAAATTGGCAACGCAATGTTTAGTTGTAAGCTCGTGTTAAAACCAACCATTTGTAATTGAATTATTTTTAAATCAATAAATGAAAAAAATTCGCATCCCTTTCAGGTTTTTAGTGAACTTGTTTTTTTTACTGTTTTACGTGGTAGCAGCCACCCGGGGGCAAATATGTACCGGAAGTCTGGGCGACCCGGTGGTAAATCTCACTTTTGGTTCAGGCCCTAATCCCGGCCCCACCCTTAATCCCGGTACTACTACCTATGCATTTACCAACAGTATTTGCCCCAATGATGGTTTTTATACCATTGTGAACAATACATCCGGATGTTTTGGAAACAGCTGGCTTACTTATAACGAAGATCATACGCCGGGGGATGTAATGGGTTACATGATGCTGGTAAATGCCTCGGTTGCACCAGGCGTTTTTTTTGTTGACACCGTTAAAAATTTATGTGCAAATACGAACTATGAATTTGCTACATGGATTACAAATGTGATAACGCCCACTTCATGCAACGGCTCACCCAACAAACCAAAACTTACTTTTAATATTGAAACAGCAGATGGCGTTATACTGAGTACGTATAACACCGGCGACATACTAGAAACTACCAACCCATTGTGGAAGCAATACGGATTTTTTTTTACCACACCGGCTACCAGTAGCACTGTAGTAATAAGAATAACCAACAATGCCCCCGGAGGCTGTGGAAACGACCTTGCACTGGATGACATTACTTTCCGGCCATGCGGCCCAACTGTTACCGCAGGCTCAGCCAATGCCAATCAATCTGTAATTGATATTTGTAAAGGAGATACCTCATCCATTATATTATCTGCCAACGTTGGCAGCGGATATTTTTCACCCGCTTTTCAATGGCAGTTTAGCCAGGATAGTATTAACTGGACAGATATTCCTGGCGCCAGCATGCTTACTTATGTGCGGTATGCAACAGGAGTAGGTACTTACTATTATCGGCTAACAGTTGCTGAAAGCAGCAATATTGGTATTAGTAATTGCAGGGTGGCTTCAAACATCGTTAGCATTACGATGCACAATCCACCCGTTGCTACTGCAATAAACAACGGGCCGGTTTGTGAAAACAGCACCCTTATTTTAACAGCAACCGGTGGAGCTTCCTACAGCTGGAAGGGCCCTGCAGGTTTCACTTCTACGCAGGCCAGCCCTGCCTTTACCGCTACCAATGCTGCTGGTTTATATACGGTAATTGGTGCGGATTTATTTGGTTGTAAAGATACCAGTAGCACACAGGTAGCTACTTTCCCCCAACCTGTTGCCGTGGTTAGCAATACCCAACAAATTTGTGTCGGCGATTCGGTTTTGTTGGTTGTAAGTGGCGGCAATACGTATGCATGGTTGCCGGTTACCGGCTTGTCCAATGCAAGCAGCTCAAGCCCAATGGCAAGCCCGGTAAATTCTACTACCTACACCGTAACAGTTACGGGCAATAATAATTGTACCGATACGGCCAGTGTGCTGGTGGTTGTAAATACAAGACCCAACGTTTCTGCCGGAGCTGATAAAATCCTAATCAAGGGCCAGTCAATTGTACTGGATGGAAGCATTACTGATTCGCTTAATGTTAATTATACCTGGACACCCGATTTGTTTTTAAATGATCCAGCCCTGCTAAGGCCAACGGCTACCCCAAACTTTAATATGACGTATGTATTAAGCGCTGTGTCTTCCATTGGTTGTGGTATTGCCAGCGATACCATGCTGGTGCAGGTGTTTAACGATTTGTATATACCCAATGCCTTTTCGCCCAATGGCGATGGGGTAAATGATACCTGGCGAATGGAGGCTTTATCAGCCTATCCCAATGCCGTGGTAGCTGTTTATAACCGCCTCGGCGAAAATGTATTCACCGGCAACGGCGTTGCTACCCCATGGAATGGTACATATAAAGGAACTCAATTACCAACCGGCAGTTATGTGTATATGATAGATTTAAAAAACGGGCGGCCGATGTTGAAAGGAACGGTGATATTGTTGAGGTAAATACAATAATTACAAAGGCACCAAATGCCCGGAGCAGTCGGTTAAAAATTATGGGCTATCCACAGCAGTACCAACGGCAACTTCAGTACCGGCTATCCATTGCAAGTACTCACTCCGCTGCGCTGCGTTCCGTGCTTTCCATTCCTATCGGGAATGCATTGGGAGGAAGTTTTTTAATGGGGCATTTATGGCGGGATGTGGTTTTTATAATAAAAAAAATTCGCAGACAAAGATTACTTTAGGCACATTACCGCAGGTTATTAAGAAAAAGGCGGAAATAAAAATGTTATATGCTATTTTATGAGAGACGATTTTTCATCCAAGACCAAAGAAATACTTGCAAAGCGAGTAACTTATAAATGCAGTAATCCTGAGTGCCGAAAGCCAACTATTGGGCCACACACTATACCCAATAAGACTTTATCAATCGGTGTTGCTGCTCACATATCTGCTGCTTCTATAGGTGGACCTCGATACTCAGAAGCTTTGACAAAAGAAGAAAGAGCTGATATTGAAAATGGAATTTGGCTTTGTCAAAATTGTTCTACGCTAATTGACAAGGATGAAAACATATACACTTTAAGTTTTTTGAAAGAATGGAAAAGTAATGCAGAGGATGAAGCGTTTAAAGCATTGCTACAAAAGGATTATTCTAACACACCACAGTTAGATCAAATTAGGCCATATGCAGAAGCAGAATTAGTCTGGACATCAAGCGGCAAGAGACCTCAGGGAGCAAGCCCTAAAACACATGAAATATACGGTGATAGTCCAATTTCAATAATGCAAGTGATTTGGTATAATCATATCAGCTGGAGCTATGATCTAAAAATTTATAATAATTCCTCTGTTGGGCTTTTTAATCTAAAAATTAAAAAGCATCCATCAAACACTTCTTTTCAGCTTAAAGACATAATTCCTGAAATCAATAATTTACTCCCATATAGAGATTTAACGTTACGAGCAGAAATTTCTACTTTTCTAGAAGGAACAGGGACAGAAGCAGTAGCTTTAATAGAACCAAGATTTCCCGATAGAATTCAAGGACTAAGATTGCTTTTAGAATATGTCGGAGAAAATAGAAATATTTATTATACAGAATTAATACTAAAAGGCAAATCATTGAAAATTTTTCACCTTGACAGCATTCCCGCAGATTACTAAAAATAGTATATAATAATATTTCAAAAGTCAGGACTAAACACTTTAACAGCGGCTACAGATTGCCATCAGTATTGGTTTGGCAGACATAATTCCATTGGGTTATATTTCTTATGTTGTACTTTTAAATAATTCAAGGGCAGCATTTCTGGGCAGAACAAGCAAATGAATTCTATAATTAAAGTAATACCCATTATTTTGCAATTATTTACGCACAAATTATAAACTCAAAGTATGAGCATAAGAAATTTTAGAGCATTAACTTTTTTAACGCTCTTCAGTCTTTCAAATTTATTTGGGCAGTCTAATTTAAAACATATAATTGGAACAACTGAATATGTTGAAGGCAAGGTTTATAAGACAACAGGAAAACAGTATGTAAAAAGGAGCTCTGTAGAAAAACTTGCTTTTCTCAAAACATTAGGTCTTAAAAG
>JANYCA010000022.1 GCA_025360525.1 Chitinophagaceae bacterium
ACAATCAGCCCTTCTGGAACTGTTGGCATATGTCCCGGAGGAAGTCAGATATTATCTGTGACTGGGGGGAATCCAACATCCTATAAATGGAAATTAAACGATACAACTCTGGTGGGAGCAACTGCAACTTATACTGCCACTATTGCTGGTAGTTATACTGTAGTGTTAAATGGGGGCGGTGTTGGAGATACATTGGGGCCTGTTGTAGTTACAATCAAAGCAAGGCCAACTGCTTCCTTTATTTTTAGCCCAACTACTGGCTGTCTTTACAAAAGAAGATCGATAATTTTTACAAGTACTTCTACTTCTAATGGCGCAGGTTCTTTAACCTACTCATGGAACTTTGGAGATGTAAACCCTGGAAGCAACAATACATCTGCTAGTTCCAACCCATCACATAGTTTCGTAGGCAATGGTTTTTCAACACCACAAAATTTTACAGTTCAACTAAGTGTAACAGGAAGTAATGGGTGTAGTTTGACTACTTCCCAAACAATTTCTGTAAACCAGTTTCCCGATGCCACCCTTACTGATCCCGATAATTTTCCTCAATTCGCTGTTTGCGGATCAGGTACTTTCGATTTAAGAGTTGCTAATTCAAGTACAACTAACTTCAACACTTTATATCAAATAAATTGGGGTGATGGTAGTTCTCCATTTTCAAGTACAGTTATGGACACGCTAACCCATACCTATCCTACACAAGGTTATTTCAATCTCCAATTAATAGTTAGTGCTGCAACTTGTAAAGACACTTCAAATTATAGAGTTTATATTGGAACCAACCCAGGCGTTGGACTATCCTCAAATGGTTCAACAATTTTGCAATGTATTCCTGCAGTAGATACTTTCTTTGTAAGTAATACCATATCCAATCCACCAGGTACAACTTATACAGTTTCATTTAATGATGGATCCCCAAATGTTGTTTTTGCACACCCTCCACCACCATCTTTTATTCACACTTTTACATCATCCTCATGTGGTGCAACAGGAGGAATTACTCCAAACACATTTTATGTTAGAATTAGAGCCGAAAATCCGTGTGGTTTTTTGGATGGAAGTGTAGAACCAATTACAACTGTAACAAAACCTACCGCTGATTTTTCAATTTTGCCCGATACCGTAAATTGCACAACTACGAATGTATCATTTACTAATACCTCTACTGATGGAATCGTGGTTACTAATAATGGCACATGTAATTCTTCCAGCACAGTTAATTGGACTATTTCACCTGCTACAGGATGGTCAATAACTTCTGGTTCTTCAAATACGCAGACACTTGGAGTTAATTTTAATGTTCCTGGCAATTATAGTATCAGACTTGTTGTAAGAAATAGTGCTAGCTCAAGTTCTTTATGTAGAACTGATACCATTACCAAAACTATTTGTGTTCAAGCACCCCCAACTCCCTCTTTCACAGCGACTCCTACAATCAGTTGCAATCCAATGCTCGTTAATTTTACGAATAATTCCACCAATTTACCAACCTGCGGACCTCTTACAAGGAGATGGTCAGTGACAAGGATAAGCTCAACTTGCATTAAAGATTCTACAATTGATTACAGGTATATCTCAGGTACTGATTCTACCTCATTAAATCCTGTAATTCGATTTAATAATCAGGGGATATATAATGTCACACTTACCTTAACTAATAAATGCGGACCGTTTACGACATTACCACAAACTTTTACAGTAAAGCGTAAACCGCAGGTAACGCTTACAGTGCCAGATTCGATTTGTTCTGGAACGATTGTGCCATCGGTGAACGACTCAAATTGCGAAGGAACTATTTCTGCCTACAACTGGTCTTTCCCCGGTGGTGTACCTTCTTCATCCACATTATCTTCTCCACCAAATATTACTTATACGACCGCCGGCAGTTACAATATTTCCATAAGTGTAACCAATGAATGCGGCACTACGACAGTTAATAAGACCATTGTTATAAAACCTACACCAATTATAGTCCGAAAAAGGGATACCTCCTTTTGTGCAGGGCAAGCCTCAGGGACAATTGCATTTTCCAGTTCATTTTCAGGCACTACTTTCAGTTGGAGCAACAGCAATACAAATATTGGTTTAGCACAATCAACCGGCAATGGGAACATCCCTTCTTTTACAACTGCTAACAGCAGTACGACCCCTATTACAGGTACCATTATTGTTACTCCAACTTATAATGGCTGTGTTGGCATAAGCGATACTTTTATCATTACAGTCAATGCACTACCACCAGCACCCACAGTTACGAATATTTTTTATTGCCAGGGAAATACCTCAATTCCCTTAACAGCAACGGTAACAGGTACGAATACACTAAATTGGTATACCGGAGCGAATGGAGGAACAGCTCTTACCACCGCTCCAACTCCATCAACTGTATCAGCTGGAATTACTAATTATTATGTTAGCCAAACGTCCAATACCACCGGTTGTGAAGGGCCCAGAGCCATGCTTACTGTTACGATCAAGGCTACGCCAGTAATTACGGGTACATTTACGAATCCTTCGGCCTGCGCCACTTCAAATGGTTCTATCACCTTATCGGGTTTAGCAGCCAGCCAGCCATACCAGGTTTCTTATATTTACAATTTCAACCCTGTTACATCAATTTCACCAACATCAACTGCTGCTGGAAACATATTAATACAAAACCTGCCTTCGGGTGCTTATTCAATTGTTACAGTGACTTTAAATGGTTGTCCTTCTCAACCTATCGGCCCATTTAATCTATCGGATCCTAATCCACCTAATACCCCAACTGCATCCAGTAATGGACCGAAATGCAGTGGGCAAACCTTGCAATTAAATGCCAGCACCACTTCACTTGGTATCGCAATCTATATATGGAGTGGGCCCAATGGGTTTACAAGTTCTCTGCAAAATCCTTCCATTGCAAATGTCTCTACCAAGGCAAGTGGAACATACACGGTTTCGGTAACCATCAGCTCTTGTACCTCACCTGGTTCAACTGTTGTAGTTCAAATTGATTCCACACCTGCAAAACCAATAATTTCTTCCAATAGCCCTTTGTGTAGTGATTCTACTTTACTTTTATTTGCTTCCACAACGAGCACAATGGCTTTAAGCTGGAACTGGACTGGCCCTATCGGGTTTTCAAGTACGCAACAAAATCCTTCGATAGCAAATGTAACAGCAGCAGCATCGGGCAGTTACTCTGTGATTGCTACTGCTACGCAAGGAAGCTGTCAATCTTTGCAAGGTGCGGCAATAGTTACAGTTAATCCAACCCCAAAAATAACAGGGAGTAGTTCAACCAATCCAAATGCATGTAATACTGCAACTGGCAGTATTATTTTAAATGGCTTGAGCACTGGTAACATTTATACCGTTCATTATACAAAAAATGGCTCTCCAGAATCAAAGACAATCACAGCCGTTGCGGGTGCTGTTACATTAAATGGTTTAACAGCTGGTGCATATACAAATGTGTATGTTTCTATAAATGGATGCTCATCTAACGCACTTATTTTTTCTCTTTCAGATCCCAATCCTCCTGCAACCCCTGTAGTTGCCAACAATGGAGCTTTATGTAGTGGGCAGACACTGAACCTAACGGCAAGCACTACATCTCCAGGTACGGCTAGCTACACATGGGATAGTCCTAATGGTTTTCAAAGCAGTATTCAAAATCCTATAATTGTATCAGCGACAACAGCTGCCAGCGGAACATATAATGTAAGGTTAACAATCAATAACTGTACATCACAAACAAGTGCAACTGTAGTAATAGTTAATCAGACTCCAGTAACACCAACAGCCTCTTCCCACAGTCCGGTATGCAGTGGCAATCCATTGAATCTGACTGCCAGTATAACCGGATCACCAATTGTGGACTGGTCATGGACCGGACCAGGTGGATATACCAGCATCCTGCAAAATCCTTTAATCAGTGCAGCGGCTACTACTGCAATGTCGGGTACCTATACGGTAAAAGCTACTGCAACATATACAAATCCTTCGTTGAACTGCCCTTCCGCACCGGCATCAACAATAGTGACCGCTAATCCAACTCCTTCAATTAGCTCATCCAGTTCATTGAACCCGACAAATTGTGCAAGTTCAACAGGAAGCATCACGATGAATGGTTTATCTAACAGTACGAGTTATGAAGTACATTATATTAATCCATTAGGGCAGACAATAACAGTATTATTGAGTAGCAATGACAGAGGAATATTAGTCATTCCTAACTTAACAGCAGGCTCCTATTCGAATGTTTTTGTGGTATTGAATAATTGCCCTTCCGTCCCTGTTGGACCATTCAGCCTTACTGACCCTAATCCTCCTGCAACCCCTGTATTAATAAACAATGGAGCATTATGCAGTGGCAATGCATTGAACCTAACGGCCAGCACTACCACTACAGGAATCGCAACCTATACCTGGACTGGCCCGAACAGTTTTAACAACAGCAATCAGAATCCGAGCATCCCATCAGCAACAACCGCCGCAAGCGGAACCTACAGTGTATCCGTTTCAATCAACAACTGTACATCACAAACAGGTACAACTTTAGTAATAGTTAATCAAACTCCAGCAACACCAACAGTTTCTTCCAACAGCCCGGTATGCAGTGGCAATCCATTGAATCTGACTGCCAGTGTAACCGGATCAACAATTGTGGACTGGTCATGGACCGGACCAGGTGGATATACCAGCACCCTGCAAAATCCTTTAGTCAGTGCAGCGGCTACTACTGCAATGTCGGGTCCCTATACGGTAAAAGCTACAGCAACTTATACGAATCCTTCATTGAGCTGCCCTTCCGCACCGGCATCAACAATAGTGACCGTTAATCCAACTCCTTCAATTAGCTCATCCAGTTTATTGAATCCGACAAATTGTGCAAGTTCAACAGGAAGTATTACGTTGGATGGGTTATCTAACAGTACAGGTTACGAAGTACATTATACAGGTCCGTCCGGACCTGTGACAATACCATTGACTACTGACGGTAATGGAACATTAAGTATTGTGAATTTACCAGCAGGCTCCTATTCGAATGTTTTTGTGGTAGTGAATAATTGTTCTTCAGCTGCTGTTGGGCCATTTAGCCTTACTGACCCTAATCCGCCAGCTACTCCATCTGGAACTTCAAATACCCCTGTGTGCACAGGAGAATCACTTACCATAGCAATAACATCACCCATTGCTAATGCTGTTTATAACTGGACCGGCCCTAATAGCTTTACGAATACTGGTGCCATCATTACCATACCAAATGCTTCGGTAAATGCAACAGGAACATATAATGTTACGGTAACGCTTAATAATTGTACATCATCACCGGGGTCTATAAATGCTGTAGTAAATCCAAGGCCTTTACAACCAGTTGTAAGTAGTCCCTTAGTTTATTGTCAATATAATACACCAAAATCAATTACTGCTTCATCCTTACCAAATCATACATTGGTTTGGTATACAACCGCTACGGGAGGAACAGGAAGCAATACAGCGCCAATCCCATCTACATCTGCCACGGGAACACTATCTTTTTTCGTAAGCCAGGTGACCCCTGAAAACTGTGAAGGACCCCGGGCCCAAATAGATGTAATTGTTAACCCAACTCCGGTAGTTGGGCCTAAAACTGAAACGATTTGCAGCAGTGCCACATTCACTATTTCTCCATCCGGAGTGGGGGTACCATCAAATACTGTTTATTCATGGGGATTACCCATTGTTACAGGAGGTTTAACCGGAGCGGCTCCAGGTACTAATGCATTGTCAATAAATGGATCATTGACTAATCCCACAGACTTTGTTCAAACTGCAACCTACAGGGTGCAGCCCATTACAGGTAATTGCCCCGGGGATTCCCTCACCGTTACCATCTCTGTTAATCCGGCACCTCATGTGAATTTTTCAATTCCAGCTGATACCATTTGTTCAGGAGAAAGCTCCAAGGTGGTTAATCTATCTTCTCTAACACCTAATGCTGCAATTTCATGGTCTTCGTTGATTCCTCCAGGAATTTCAGGTGCTCTTGCAAGTGGGACCAATCAAATTGGGGCTCAATTACTGGTCAATAACACATCTAATCCATTAAAAATAACCTATGCAGCTATTGCCCTTACATCAGGTTCCTCAACCTGCCCGGGGGATACCGCATTTTATTATATTACCGTCAATCCTATTCCAAAAATTTCAAATGAGGCTTTGATCTATTGCAGCAGGGATACCATCAGGTGGTCTCCATCAAATAATCCCCCTAATACAATTGTGCCAGCTGGTACAACTTATACCTGGACTGTAATAGACAATTCAATGATAAATGGGGAAAGCAACCAGTTGACGCCCGTAACTACGTTTAACCAGGTTTTAGTGAACGTGAGCAATACTCCCCAGGATGTTGTTTATACTATCACGCCAACTTCGGGTTCCTCGGGAAATTGTATTGGTCAGACTTTCCAGTTGAGAATAACAATTAACCCTACCCCGGAGCTAACAACTTATTATGATACTATATGCAGCGAACAAAGTTTTTCAATAATCCCTGCCAATGGATTCCCGGGAAATAGCACCATAATTCCTGCAGGGACTACCTATAGTTGGAATAATCCAGTAATGCCCGCCGGAATAACAGGAGGCCAACCAGGAAATAATGCCACTTCTATTTCAGGAACATTATTCAACAGTAATCATTTTCCTGTTACAGTAACTTATACTGTGTTGCCTGTATCGGGGAATTGCGCAGGTGATTCTTTCGAGGTAAAAGTGACAGTAAATCCGCTAGCCTCTATCAGTAACAATCCCTATCAATCGGTTTGTAATGACGGCAATACCAGTGCAGTTACCTGGACGTCTCTAACTGCGGGCGCAAACTACAGCTGGACGCTCGTTTCAACGGGAAATATTACCGGAGCTTCTCCCAGCGGATCTGGAAATATACTTCCGGCTATGCAGCTTGCTAACGGTGGAATTGCACAAGACTCTTTAATTTATTTAATCACTTCAACTTCAAGTGCATGCGCCGGCCCCGCTACGTCCTATACCATTTATGTAAACCCTGATGCAAGTGCAAACTTTGGCTTTATAAAAGATACGGCCTGCTGGCCATTCGTATTGAATATCCAAAACATTTCACCCAACTCAGCCAACGGCAGTTATGAATGGTTTGCAGATGGGGCTTCCATAGGAACAGGTTATAATTTTCCAGGATACACAGTACCAGTATCAGATACCTTTGTAAATATTAAACTGGTTGCATTAAGTTTGTTTGGCTGCGTTAACGACACAATCATTCATCGCTTCTTTACAAAAAACAACCCTCATCCAGCTTTTACAATCAGCTATTCAGGGCCGGGGTGCGGTCCTTTAGATGTACATTTTGATAACCCCACATCAAATCTAACTGCTAATTTGATTCAGCCTTTTAATTATCTGTGGGACTTTGGCAATGGCCAAACCTCTACGCTTGAACAGCCTGGCAACATAATTTATCAGTCAAACCCTAATTTCCTGGATACGACTTACTATGCAAAATTAACCGTGTTTAATGAGTGTATTTTAAAAGACACTACTATTGCCATTACGCTTAAATCACCTCCTAAAGCTCAGTTTGCACCGAACCTAACGAATGTGTGTTCTAACACGTTGTTAACCTTTATCAACTCTTCGTTGGGAATTGACAATTCATATTCCTGGAATTTTGGAGATGGTTCACCGGTAATTAATTCCCCAAATTCCAATGCTGTTCGGCATACCTATAACGTTGGTGTCGACACAACTTTTTATGCCACGCTAACGGCAACCAATGGATGTGGAACTGATATTGATACAGTGGCTGTCCGGGTAACCCCCAGCACCATACGGCTGAACTGGTTTATCACTTCCTCTACTCTTTATGGCTGTGCTCCCCACCAGGTGGAAATTCACAACGTTTCTACAGGAGGCACAAAATTTGAATGGAATTTTAATGACCCTAATTCACCGGGCACCTATACTTCCAGTTTAAATTCAGAGACAATTTATCATACTTACAGCGCACCTGGCATTTACAATATTACTGTTCATGCAACCAATGCATGTTCAGACACCAGTGGCGTAAAACCAATCAGGGTAATTCGGACTCCAATTCCAGCATTCCAGGTTACTAATAATGATGCCTGCCCCTGGTCGGCCGTTCAGTTTACAAATAAAACGGATACTGCAACCAATTATACCTGGACATTTGGAGACCCTGCTTCGGGCATAAAAGATACTACGCATAGTATGCAATCCGTATCGCACATTTATACTGCAGCAGGAACATATACTGTAACATTAACAGCTTCCTTATTAGATATTAGCGGGGTCCTTTGTTCATCCAGCGTCCAGCTTACAGTTACTATTGTTGCACCCATTGCACAAATAAATGCTCCGCCAACGGGCTGTATTCGTAGCAACATCATTTTTGTTCCCATTATTAACAATGCCAATTCCATTGCAGCAATACGGGATACAATATGGAAAATAAACGGGCTGACTTACACGCCCCCACCGCAAAGTGCTCCCAATTTCAGTCATATATTTACGCTGCCCGGCACATACAGCATCACATTGATTGTTGGAACAATATATGATTGTTATGATACGGTGTCAACTACAATTGTCATCAGCAACTTACCGACAATTACTGCCAGTAGCAATCAGCAAAGTTGCCTGGGACAGTCCGTTCAACTCAGTTCAAACAGCAATGTTGGGAATTACCAGTGGACCCCTTTAGCCGGGTTAAGTTGTTATACTTGTTCTAACCCAATTGCATCTCCTGTTACAACGACAAATTATGTAGTCTCTACGCTGAATGCATCAGGTTGTACGAACACAGATACCGTGCTAATAACTGTGATACAGCCATTTAAAATCAGCGTGTCACTAAATGACACGATCTGCATTGGCGAATCGGCACAACTCACTGTTAGTGGTGCTTCCAACTATTTATGGACGCCTTCCGCAACACTCTCCTGCAACCGATGTCCAAACCCTGTTGCAACCCCTCTTTTAACTACCACCTATTCCGTGGTGGGTTCCGATAACTTTAGCTGCTTTACAGACACGGCGCATGTAGTTGTAGTAGTTGGGAAATATCCGCAGGTAACACTTCCTTCTTCACAGATATTATCAACAGGTACATTGTTTTCAATCGTTCCACAAATTACGAATGGACCAATAAGGTATTACAGCTGGACACCATCTACTAATTTAAATTGTGACGATTGTAATTCGCCTGTTGCAACCATTAAGAAGGATATCTGCTATACACTGGTAGCAGAAAATATTTATGGTTGTAAAGGTGCTGACACCTTTTGCATCAAAGTATTTTGTGAAAACACGCAAACCTTCATCCCCAATACGTTTACACCGGATGGTGATGGGATTAACGATATCCTGATGGTAAGGGCCACTGGCATAAAAGCCGTCAAATCTTTTAGGGTTTTTAACCGCTGGGGTGAAATCGTTTTTGAGAGAAGCAACTTTGCACCCAATCAAAAACAATTTGGTTGGAACGGGATGTTCAGAGGTGTTCTGGCTAACCCGGATGTATTTGTTTATACGGTTGAAGTATTGTGTGAAAATGATGTTCCATTTACCTATAAAGGCAATGTGACATTGATTAGATAATGAATCGATACTATTTAAGACTTTACATTAATTAAACACTGGAATTATGTATAAATTATCAAGTGATTATCATTTAAAATTAAAAAGATGAAAAAGATTTTTTTAATCGGCATTTCAATTTCGTTTTCTGTTCTGGCTATGAGCCAGGATTTTACGTTTTCCCAGTTTTACGAGATGCCGTTACTGCGAAATCCGGCGTTGGCAGGTATATCGAATGCAGATGTAAGAGTTAATGGAGCATACAGGTCTCAATGGGGGTCAGTTACAGTTCCATACCAAACACAGGCACTAAGCATGGAGATAAGATTTCCGATAGGTAATGCCAACGACTTTATCACAACCGGCATGCAAATAACCAATGATATTGCCGGTGATTCAAGGCTCAGCAGGATTCAGCTATTACCGGTATTTACGTTTCATAAGTCACTAAATGATGATTATAGTTATCTCACGGCTTCGGTAATGGGAGGGTTGATTCAAAGCCGCTTTGATCCAAGCAAGCTAACTTTTGATGATCAGTTTCAAAATGGAAGTTTTGACCCCGGAAATTCAACTCAGCAAGTTTTCACCAATACATCTTTAAGCTATGGCGATCTTTCTGCTGGTCTTGCTTTTAGCACTGTGACAGGCGATGATATTAAAATGTATGTTGGAGTTGCAGGATATCATTGTTTGAAATCAAAAGTATCCTTTTACAATACTGAAAATACGCTGTTAAAAAGAAGATATGTTATCAATGCAGGGTTAAACCTGCCTACTGGGTACAATGACCGGGTTTATTTGTATGGTGACTATATTATCCAGGGCGGCAACCGGCAGTTTTTAGCGGGAGCATTGTATAAGCATAACCTGATTCCTGATGAAGATGAAGACGACGAACTCAATGATCTTTCATTATCAATGGGGGCAACTTACCGCTGGGCAGATGCACTGATCCCTGTCGTTAAACTGGACATAAGAAAGTTCTATATAGGAGTAAGTTATGATGTCAACCTATCTAAACTCAGCGCTGCTTCTCAATACCGAGGAGGAATGGAGATAACAGGCGGTTTTAAAACGAACTTATATGTGAGGGGTAATGCTGGTGGTGGTGCAGGAGGGAATAGGCGGGGCGGTAATGAATCTTATAAATGCCCCTACTTTTAAGCATTAAAAAAATCGCAGTTGGTATATGAATTTAATAGGCGTATAAATGAAGAAACCTATTTAGAATATCAATTCTTTCACCAAAATTTGAGGGGAGGCTAAAAAAAATAGTTTAGAATAATTATTCTTTATTTCTCAATAATAAATAAAATAAATAAGATGAAAATGATCACTAAAATGCTCGTGATGTTCTTATTGATGAGCTCAGGAATGCAGGCACAAAACTCAAGAATGCTGGCAAATGGAAACGAAGAGTTCAATAATAAAATAAAAGATTCCGGATTAAACAATACAGGCAGGATAATAACAGACGCTAATAATAATATCTATAACATATATAAATCAGAGAGCAACAAACTCTTTATTTTACTGATAAATAAAAAGAACGGGAAGCAGTACAAAAAATACCTAAAAGAAAGATCATGAGGGCAAGGTAATTAGGGCTTGCTCAATAACTCGGCCCAGCCACTATTTTTAAAAAGTTTACACTATAGCAGTTACCGATAAATTTCATTCCGATTGTTTTGAGCAAGTAGTAATTGTATTTTATTAGGGATACAAGTGCCCGCCTCGTCATTGCGACGAGATTTAGCACTAAAGCTATTGACGCTATCCACGATTCGCTGGTTTCTTTTAGTTTGGCTTTGATGTTGTCCAGTCCATAGGCAATTTTTGCCTGTCCAAACTTACCTTCTATCGGGTTGCGCTCTCCAGGACTTAGGTGGATTGCCACTGCCTTTGAAGACGGCCGACCTAAAGGTTTTGCAATCAACTTTATCCCTTTTTCTTTCAGATGCTTCCTATAATCACGGGTACAATATATCTGATCTGCCAATACTTCGGCCGGGTAAAACCCAAAACGCTTTTTATATTTATCGATTGTATCGGTTAAATATTTACTTTCATTAAAGGCGTCCCATGATAGATGGTCTATAAATGTAAAACCCAATACCATTGCCACTTGCAGCTTGCTGCCAAACTCAACCTTTGCGCTCTCTTTGCCCCTTACAATGGGACGCACATGGGGCTGATGGATATTCACAATCCTGTCATCTATTCTTTTACTCCGGCTACG
>JANYCA010000141.1 GCA_025360525.1 Chitinophagaceae bacterium
GTACAATTAACCACATCTTTTGAACGATACGCAGTAGTTTTTAGAAACCTGGGCTACACTTGTGAGTTAAAAAATGAACAACCCATTTTTTCCAGGCAACCACTGCCGGCTGCAGCCAAGTTTTTTTTTAAAGGAAAAGAAAAAGTAATTGGCATTGCGCCTTTTGCTCAACATTTTCAAAAAATGTATCCGTTACAACAAACGAAAAATGTGGTAAAAGCCTTGTCAGATGCAGGTCACAGCATTTTATTATTGGGCGGCGGCCAACCGGAAATTGAAACTTTACAGCAGTGGCAGGATGAAATAAAAGGAAATGTATTCAGTATAGCTGGTAAATTTTCGTTTGCTGAAGAACTGGCCATCATCAGTAATCTTACCCAAATGCTTAGTATGGACTCTGCTAATATGCACTTAGCATCTCTGTATGCGGTGCCTGTAATAAGTATTTGGGGAGCCACCCATCCATTTGCTGGCTTTTATGGTTGGGGGCAGCCTGTTGAAAATATGGTTAATGTAGATATCTATTGCCGGCCCTGTTCTGTATTCGGCAACAAACCCTGTTACCGCGGCGATTTTGCCTGTATGATGAGGATTGAAGAAAATACGATAATTGATAAGGTGAATAAATTGTAATAATAACAGGAACCGTTGTGGCTTTTGAACTGTAACCCACACCCAAAAAATGCGGTGCAGTAGTGCAACATCGCCATAATAAAACCCATTATTAAAACCGGTAACCAACACTCAAACATGCCCGGCCGCTCTTCCAGTTAGAACCCAAATAGCTAGTCATGTTTACTGGGGGAAAATAACCCGCCTGAACTGAAAATCGGCTTACTTCCACACCCACACCTGCATTCGGTATTGCCAACAGTGACCGAATCCCAGTGATGGTTTCCTGAGAGGAAAACGGACTGTTTCCGTTGCTCTTGGTTTCCTGGTAGTTGGTACCTGACAGCTTAAAATTCAACGAATAACCAAGCAATCCGTATAATTTTGTAGCAGCCATCGGATTAAATGTATAACGCAGGTTCATTAGCAGCCCCAAATAACTGTTGTTGAACACAAATGATTTTTGACGGGTAAAGTTAGAAAACTGTTCCGGTGGTTTATTTCCCTTCGTGTTTATTTGAAAATACATCAGCTCCGCCAGTGCTGAAATATGTTTTTTTACATTGGATGATTTTATATGCAGGAACAATCGTCCCATCGGGCTAATTGCTGAAGTAAAGTCCACATCGGCAAAGGGCTCCTGGTTGCTTGTCCTGGAGTTTTGTGTTATCACTATTCCTGCACCTATACCAAAATGGTAAAGCATTTTCGATTTGTCCTTGCGCTCTGTTGTATTCAGTCGCTCAAAAAAACGGGTAAGCGAAGCAGCCGTGTACTCAACAGTTACAGACATTGCACCCAGCTTTTCATCTGTACTCCCATTCACCAATGCCTGTAGCTGGCTGCGAAATACCGGGTTCTCAGTTACCAGGTCTTTGGTGTACCGTGGGTCGTTCTTAAATTGTTCCCCATAAAAGCTTTTGATACCATTGCTGTACTCAAGCTCTGCAGCAGCATCCTTTGCATTACCAAAAAAGAAATACTCTCTCCTGCTGTTGGTATATCTGTATAACGGATACTTGCCCGGCACCAGCAACTCAAGCCATTGGGTCTCTTTCATGGTACTATCTTCTGGCAAAATGTACCTGGCGCTTTCATTATTGGGGTTAAGGTGCAGGGTAATATCAAAGCGCTTGTATTGAACCGACCCGGCATCGTTCCCAAAAGCCTGAAGTTCGGCGATGCTGTATTTACGATCAGTTCCATTGTTAAAAGAAATAGATGATAGATTCCTGTTCCAGTCTTTCAGCACAATTTGCCCCCGAACTGTATCACCGTTATTAGTCACCACATAACCGGATTGTGTTTCACGCTGGGCAATGGAGCATTGCCATAATAAAATGCAGATAAGGGAGAAAAATGTTGATTTCATTGCAGTAGTATTTGATGGGTAAGATAAGAAACCAAGTGAAACGCACCAATTAAATTAATTTAGACAGCCGATGATCTTTTTCATCATTCTCAGTTACTTTTTTTTACCGCATCATTACAAAGTTGCAAATCTATTAGATACAACGTTCTCACAGAAACCAATCTCGCCTGCATGTGTTTAAAATACGGGACTGGTTCCTGGCCTATACATCCTCTCCTTGCCATCGCCAGCACCCATTGATGGTTTTGCGGGCACTCCAAAATTTTTCAGGCTGTAGGTAAACGTTAGCATAAAATATTGCTGCAAAACCTGGCTTTGGGCATCTTCAATATACGCACCTGTAACCGTTCTTGTTATACTTTGATTTTGTTTTAGCAAATCAAACACAGATAGTTTTAATTCACCTTCTTTTTTCTTTAAGAATTTTTTACCCACCGCAGCGTTCCAAAGCCAATAACTCTGGTTAAAGCCTGCTGCCAATCCACTGTTGGTTTGATTGTTTATATCATTCTGTATAAACCATCCTTTTTTATTCAGCAGGTTCATTTGCAAACCTGCTGATTGGTTTACATACCGGGAGGATGAATTGGTTACTGATACCGTTTTTGCATCGTTGATACTGGCGCTGTACGATACATTAAAATCAACATATTCACTGATATTACTTGCCAGTACAACACCGGCATTATAAATATAATTATTGGTGATGGTGGACCGATAATTTACCTGACCGGGTAGCCTCGAGTAAACAAAACCTGCATTTAAATTAACGGTTGTTTTAATTGGTTTTACAGGTAAACTGTAAGTGAAAAATGTTCGCAGACTTTTATATCCATCGAGGTTTACCGGCTTGGTTAATTGCGATCCTTTTTTAATTAAAATATTTTGTTGAATAACCGTGTCCGTAACTGCAACATACGTGGCGTTGGAAATGTAGTCACTTACTGTTTGCAAAAAGATATTGGCGAAAAAACTACGGGATGTTTTTGAATTGGTGTAAGTGTAACGGCCACTAAGGAAATTACTGAAAGATTGCTTCAAATCCGGGTTGCCACTGCTTACCCGTAAAGGATTGGATAAGTTAACCACATCCTGCAACTGAGCTATACTGGGGAAACTGGTAGATGCTCTGTACATTATTCTAATGTTGCTGGATATTGATAATTTTTTGCGCCACATGGCATTGGGTAAAATATTAGAAAAAGTTTTATTTACACTAGATGCTGTAGGGAAAACTCGCTGACTTTCTAATAGTGAATGTTGATAATTTACACCGATAGAAAACTGCTCATCCTTGCTTGGGTTCAACCTGTAATTAACACCTGTGTTGTTGGTAGTAATTGTATTGTCAAACCGGTTAGATAAGCTGGTATCGAACCGGGTATATTTATCACCATCATAACCAAAAGTTTGCTGATCTGCTTTATTCTTTTGAACAGATGGGGTGTAATCTATTTGTAGTTGTCCCTTTTTACCAATTGGTTCTGTGTAAGCAAGATTTCCGCCAACAGTGTTGCCGGTGCTGGGGTTATTGTAATACTGATTTTGAATTGAATCTGTAATGCCGCCGTTGTAAAAACGATACAGTGCATTTGTTATACTTTCTCCATTGTTTTTTGTATAAGTTGTATTTAGTCCAAAAGAAATGGTACGGCCTGTTTTTGCAAATGAATGCCGGAATAATATACTGTTGCGGAGGATATAGCCGTTTCGGTCGGAGCTACTTTTGTTAACAGAAGTATTTAAACTATCAGCTTCATCATAATAGTTTTGAAGGGCAGAAACAGATCTTGAATTATTTTTTTGAAAGCTTAAACTGGGAATAATAAAAATTGAATTGGAAGAGTCTATTTTATATTCGAGCCGAAAATTAATACGATGGTTGTAATTATCTGTAATTGCATTGGTCTTTTGGTAACTGAACAGGTTTTTGGGATTAAAGAAGGTTTGTGTATTTACAATTGATTCGTTGTTGTTGCTGCTGTTATTGAAAAAGTAACTGCCGGTAATGGTTACCTTTTTGCCCCATTGATCACTATAGTTTATCCCGAAAGCATTGGTTTTACTGATACCGTTTGCCTGCCCAACTGCAAAATTATCTGTTGATCCGCCGCCGCCTCTTCCGTTACCACCACGGCCACCCCCTTGTCCCCTGCCGGCGCTGCTGGTAAGGCCAAGCAAATCCTGCGATCCAAAGTTTTGCTGATTGGTATTATTAAAATTTGCCACCATCGAAAGGCGTCGGGCGCCTTTAAAAAAACTCATATTGCCGCCTGCTGCATACCGATCGTCGGTGCCATAGCCGCCATATAACCGGCCGAACTGTCCATTTTTTACACCGGATTTTGTAACTACGTTGATGGCTTTTTGAGAGTTGCCGTCATCAAAGCCAGTAAGTTGAGCCTGGTCGCTTAGCCGATCAAATACCTGTATTTTATCCACTACCTCAGATGGCAGATTTCTTAAAGCCGCAGAGGCATCATCTCCAAAAAAGTCTTTGCCATCGATCGTTACTTTCTTCACTGTTTCCCCTTGCGCTGTTACGGTGCCATCCCTGGCAACAATAATTCCGGGCATCTTTTTTATAAGGTCTTCTGTAGTGGCATCAGCATTTACTTTAAACTGGCTAGCACTGTATTGAGAAGTATCTCCCTTTTGAATAACCGGAGCTGTTTTTGCAACAATGGTAATATCTGCCAGTTGTTTTCCCTCCTTATAAAGGCTGATGGAGCCCATAAAAAAAGTATCCTCCTGTACAAATATTTGCAGTTGTTTTTTTTGATACCCAATCGAACTGAATTCAACAACAAAACTATCTTTATCTATATCCCTGAAGACAAATGCGCCCTTAGAATCTGTAACAATCGTTTTAAGCGGGGCTTTCGTGGTATCATTTTTTAAATAGATAATAACGGTGGCCGAAGCAATGGGTGTCTTTTCGTTTTCGTCATTCAACACACCTGTAATGGTTGCGTTTTGAGCATTTGCCAGTAGAGAAAAAATGTTAAAGAATAAAAATATAGACGTGGATTTAAACATAAATTTCTTAGTTTTTTGCAAGCTTGCAAATCGTATCTATCAAATGTTGTAAAATACCAAAGATTAATGGGCTTAACAACTTAACAGGTCCACCAGCATGCAAACTATTGTTAATAAGACGACAATATAATAAAATAGAATTGGTGTAAAATCGATTTTCCTTTTATTTCAACTCATTAGTTATTTTCAAAACTAGTGGCAGCGCTTAAAAATTGAAATTTAAATAGGTGATAGATTAAAATGAAAAAAGCACGGGCTTTACGCCGTGCTTTAAAAATAATGTTAATTCTAAGGGATTTAATTTTCTAACAGCTTATACATTTCCTCCAATTTCGGCGATAAAATTATTTCGGTTCGCCTGTTTACTCCCCGGCCTTCTGGCGTAGCATTTGAAGCCAGCGGATCAAAAAAACTATGGCCAGATGCTACCACTCTAACCGGATCAACTTTATAAGTATCTACCAAAATGCGTACAATAGAATTTGCACGGGCTGTACTTAAATCCCAGTTGTCTTTATATTTTCCACGGATAGGAATACTGTCGGTATGGCCTTCAATGTTTACCGCTACGTCCGAATTAAGGTTAAGTACTGCTGCTAATTTTGAAAGTGCATCCACCCCTTTAGGATTTACCACTGCACTTGCAGAAGGAAATAATAAATTTTCTGAAAGGCTTACATAAACTTTTCCGTTTTTTTGATTTACCGAAAGATCATTTTTGCTAAACCCTTTTAAAGCCTCAGTCATTTTGTTTTTTAGCTGGTCCGATTTGTTTTTTTGCTCTTCAAGCAATGCCTGCAGCTTCAATAATCTTTGTTGTTGCCTTTGCAGACTCTGCTCACTTTGTGACAACTGGTTTTGCTGATTTGCAGACTCCTGACCGAGTTGAGAATTTTGATTACTAAGTTTGGAAACTTTACCGTTCAGGTCAGCAATATTAACCTTGAATGTTGCAATTTCGCCCTCTAATTTAGCTATCTGGCCCGCAAGGTTCGCACTATCAGTGCGCAGGGTTGCTGTTTCTATCTGGGATTGTTTAAATGAACGGCTGGGAACGCAACTATCAGCTACTATTACCACGCCTAAGTACAGAAAATATTTTTTCATAATGGTTAAATTTTAACCAACACGGTGAGATAATTGTGCCGAATATTATTTAGCTGTAAACAAGTTGCCGGGGCATACCGGTAGAGTCTTATAAAAAAAGGTTGTTGATTTTAATACAAACAAATAAAAAAGGTACAGATTATACTTAGGTGCGTTGACGATTTTCCTGCTGCCTATCAACCATTTTATTACGCAAGACGTGGAGATAAAAGATAACATTATTGCCCTGGTATTTTTCCAAAATTTGGTAAATGCATCAGGCATTTTTTTATTCTTTCCTTTTCTAAATGTATTTGGCAGGTTTCTCGAAAAAAGATTTACAGTAAATGCTGGTAAAACTCCTTTAATAATTTGATGAGTAGCAAAACACATCACTTTCTATGATAAGCAGAGAGCCTTCGGCGATGCTGCCTTAAACATTAAAATGCATGAGTGCTGTTGATATGAGATCTATCAAAGAATTTGCTGACCATCATCATAAAAACAACCGGTTGTAACTAGTAATTTTAGCCGACAAAATTGCTTGTATATGCCACAAACTTTAATCGCAGAATTTGCGCCTGTATTGGAAGCTTCCCATTACTTGCCCTGTATTTCTCTGATTATGCCTTTTGAACCCAAAATGAATCTGCAAAATGAGTTGGCATACAAGTTGAAAGTTGCTGGCGACAAAATAGAACGGGAATTGCTGGCAAATTATCCCGCCGAAAAAGTTTTACCTGTTATGAAAAAGTTGCGGCAGGTAATTAAAGATTTGAGCTATAATACGCATAAAATAAGTATCGCCATTTTTGTATCCCCGTTGATAGAAAAAGTATATTACCTGGATCTTCCGGTTGAAGAGAAAATAATGATTGATGATACTTTCGAAATCCGTGATCTGATTTATAGTAAAAAAGAAATTCACAAATACCTGCTGGTTGCATTAAATCATCACTGGACAAGAATTTACCTGGGTAATTCGACTAAATTTATCCTGCTCATTTCAAACGTTCCCAATAACACAGCTGCTTACTCAAGAGACCTTCCAGAAAAAGTGGCCAACTTCAGCGATCAAAAGAAGGAAAAAGAAATACGGTTTAATAATTTTTTGAGACATACAGACAATGGATTAAGTCTATTGTTGAAATCTTATAAATTACCCTTGTTTGTAATGGGCAATGCTAATGCCATTGGGCATTTCAAAACAATTACACATAATTCCAGGCACATTATTGAATACATACCTGTAAGTTTTAAAGAAAGCACAGAGCCTGATTTAATGAAAATAATGGAGCCCTATGTTGCTGACTGGAAAAAAATAATTGAAACAAATTTGATGAAAGAAATAGCGGAGGCAATGGATAAAGAAAAACTAGCCATTGGTATAAAGGAGGTATGGAAAGTTGCCACACAAAAAAGAGGAAAATTACTGGTGGTTGAAATGAATTACACTTATCCTGCCCAACAAGGATCAAAGGAAGAAATTATTTTTAAGCATGACGAAAAAATGAAAAACGCTTTTTTTATTAAAGAAGCGGTGGATGATGTGATAGAAAAAGTACTTGCCAGTGGCGGAGCTGTGGAATTTGTACATGAAGGGTTGCTAAAAGAATATCACAGAATTGTATTGATTGAATATTACCGGGAGGAATAATAATAAGTGTTGTTATGATGCTACCTTAAAGCAACAGGAAGCAGTCGACGAAATCTATTCAATGCCGTCGTATTTGCTACAAAATGATTTTTAAAATCCTGAAAGATCATTGTAAATCCGCTTGCCAAGATACTTGCTAAATATATCAAGGTTGCCCGGGTGCTGAAGCGTTTGCAGGTGTCGCTCGTGATGCATATCGGTACCTACTAAATCGGCCAGGTCGTTGTCGAAAATAAAGCGTGCTGCCTTTGCTACCGGCTTTCCGTAATAGCCGGTTAAAGACAACATATTTACCTGCAGCAAAAAGCCCATGTCTTTTAAATGGCTGTATGCGTCATAATTATTATGATAAAAAGGGTAACGTTCCGGATGCGCCATAATAGGAAAATAACCTGCTGTAACCAGTTCAAACGAAATTTCATTAAGATTGCTGGTAGGCGTGGCGTAGGACTGTTCGGTTAAAATAATATTTTTATGGATAGTCAATAAAGGTTTGTCACTACGCAGCAGTTTTATGAAGTAATCATCCAGCATGTATTCTGCTGCTGCTGTAATTTCAATGGGAATTTTTTCTTTTTTGCAGGCGGCCTTTAAAAGCTGTAACGCACTATTAATTGTCTCCGGTGTATTCCTGAACATGTCTGCAATTACATGTGGGGTGGCCACTGTTTTAGTAATGCCAAGGTTATAAATTCCACGTACTAATTTCAGTGAGGTCTCAATGTCTGGGGAACCATCATCTATACCTGGTAATATATGGGAATGAATATCAGTCTGAAACGGCAACTGTGTTATTGCGGCCTCTTTATTCTTCTTTGAAAAAAAACTAAACATTTCCTGTAAAAATATCACATAAAAAACACTAATCAATCATTTTACGTCTATTTGAATTATAATACTGTCGCAGTTTTATGAGTGGTTTTAATATGGAGGCAATATGAGGAAAAGGGATATTGTTGATTTTCATTGCCAGGTAGTCTCTGCGGTTTGCCCTAAAACGGTTGAATATATTTCGGTTGCTTTGTCCGCCTACCCTCATTTTTACAATCAGCACTGGTAAATAAACAGCACTTATTCTAAAGCGGTACAAGTACCTGGCCATAAATTCATAATCGGAAGCCGTATAGTAATGCGTTTCATATCCTCCCAGGTCTTTAAGCAAAGGGCGGCGAAAATAAAACGTAGGATGTGCCGGCATCCAGCCATAATTAAATCTTATACGGTCGTACGTAAGCCCCTTCCAGTAACGTATAATTTTTTTTGTGTTTACCTTATCAACATATACCAGGTCACCATAAAGGGAATCAACTTTATTTTTTTCAAAACTGGTAACGATCGAAGCAATTACTGTATCAGAGGCCAATATATCATCACTGTTTAAAATACCAATAATATCACCCGTTGCCATTTCCATTCCTTTGTTGATAGCATGGTACATACCATTGTCTTTTTCAGAAATCCATTTGGCAATATGGTTATCAAATAATTTGATAATTGCAATGGTATCATCTGTTGATTCTCCATCAATAACAATGTGTTCAATATTGTGATAAGTTTGATTTTTAACTGAATTAATACATTCCTGTAAATGAAGAGCAGAATTATGCGTAACGGTTATGATGGTTACTTTCATAGTAAATTTCCTAGTCGGATGAATTTATTAGCAAAATACTTCATTTTTTTTTAACATGCATAAACTGTTGAAGGCGGTGACCGAAGAAATCGTAAGAAATGAGGAGTTGCAAATGGGAGATCAATGTATTGAGGGAGAACTAAATAGAGAAAGAAGGGAAATAGAAAGATTTATTAAAGGTGGAATTTTACAGGAAGGGGAACAGTATTAATAAAACCGAAAGAAAGACCGGATGGACGATAATCGAAGTTCATTTAATTACTCTATCGCCCACTTTTAAGGCAGGGTTGCCTTTATATATTCCATACGGCAGCAGATTTCCATTGGCAACCGAGGCAACGGATAAAATAGCATGAGACCCACCTACTACGCCGGGGCATACGATGGCTTTAGCGCCGATCCATACACCTTCTTCCAAAATAATTGTGCCGGGCAGCAAATCAAAGCTGCTCTTTTTGTAATTATGGTTCCCAGTCAGTAATAAAGCACCCTGCGAAAGGCAAACATTGTCTCTGATGGTAACCTGGGCAATATTATCAATCCAAACCTGCTCTCCTATCCATGCGTAATTACCGATTGAAAGTTTCCAGGGATATTTAATATTTACGCAGGGCTTTATTACAACCCCCTTACCAACATTGGCACCAAAGCACCTGAGCAGACTTACTTTTAAACTGCTGCTGATGCAAAATGCATTTTTAAAGAATACTACATTGGTGACATACCACAGCCATTGTTTAAAGGCAGAGGCACCAATCTGAAGCGTGGCAGTATAGGAATTGTTATCAACTTTTTTTAACCCACTCATGAAAATAATTGTAAATAAGGCTTTATAAGGTTAGTGTCCTGAGAAAAGTTATGGGCATATTGCCACGAATTTTTAGCGATGTTATCAAAAGCGTCCTGGTTATAGCCTGCAACCTCCTCAATGACTGCAGCAAAATCGGTTGTATTATTTAATGGAAGATGCCAGCCAACATGCTGTTCGGCCAGATTAAGCCAGGGTGTTTGATCACTTATTAAAACCGGTCTTCCTGCCAATAAGGCCTCAATAATTGCATGACCAAAATTCTCTCCGGCAGTTGGTAGAATAAATAAATGGTTATGCAAAAGCAACTGATGCAATTGATTATTTGCCTGCGGGCCAATATAACTGCATTGAATATTGGATGGTAGTTGCGCTATCTGTTGTTTACAGGTTTCCCAATAAACTTCGTCCTCTGCAGGGCCTGCAATGGTTAATGTAACATCGGCTTTCACCGTCATTAGCGCTTTTAATAAATACAGTAAATTTTTGATGGGCACCAACCGGGCAACAAATATACAAGTAAGATTTCCTGCTTGTTTATTGCAGGTAACAAAGGGGTGTTGTTGAATATTGGGAAAATTATTTGCTGTAATAACTGTGCTTCCCTGAAAGTATTGCAGTATGGCTTTTTCTTCCCTGGTATTGGTGGCATGAAAACGAATGAGCTTATGAACGCCCAGCCATTTGTACAATAGTAATAAAGGCTTTTTTTTATAGAACTTTAAAGACAAAGCACTATTATACAGGCAGCCCCTCGGGCAAACAATTACCTGCGCCGAAAGCTTCCCGACAAGTTTCAACCAGAGGGGATATAGTACAAAATGAGGAGAAAACAACAGGTTTAAATAAACAAAATCAGGTTGTACATCAGCAATGATTTTTTTTATTTGCCGTGCAGATAATGTAGCTTTTTGAGCATAATAAACCTCCACTCCTAATGCATCATTTTGTATCCATTTGTTTGTAGCTATGCATTGGTAAGGCAGCGTTTCCCCATGATCGGTATCGGTGGTAAGCACAAATATTTCATAAGCTTGTTGCAAAGCCAAACACATATTAACACAAGATTGAATGGGGCCGCCTGCCTTAAACCCCGGCGAAAACCATTCAATTAAAATCAGTATTTTCTTTTTATTACTCAATCTCCGTTTGCCTGTGTAGTATCGTTGGATTTACCTTTTTTTGTGACCGGTCAAATAAATACATCATATAAAAGATGGCGCCATATGCTACTATATTAAACCAGGTATGATTGTCTAAATCTAATAAGGATGGCCAATGCCTGTTTACTGAAACCAGCATTAAAGAAATACGAAATACATTCAGCAAAAAGATAACCAACACCCCTCCCACCATCCATTGAAACATTTTGCGAAACGCCATTTTATTGGCGATTATAAAAGCAATCCAAAAAGAAAGCAACCCATAACCAAGGCAGCTATACACCATCTGTACGCCTCTTCCATTAACCATTTTAACGGTATAGGCATCTTTAAGATAAACATCCAACCCAAGCACACCAAGTAACCCTTTGGAAGTATGCAACAACAAATACCTTAATCCCGAAATATAATCAAGGTACCTATCGGCAAAGGCAACATAGTAACCACCAGGAGTTGTAATGCCAATCATTGCCTTTGTGCCGTAATAAAGGATGCAGAAGGTTAAAAGGAATTTGAAGAGGTAGGTAAGAAAAGGCTTTTCTTTCATAAAGGGTATGGAATAGCATTATGTATGCGGAACAACAGAAGATTTTTCTTTTTCCGGAGCTTTTGATAAATACCGAATAAGCCAGGGAAAGAAGAATTTGATTAAAAGAAAAAAGGTGAGGAAACTAGAGAAAAGACGTCCAAATAAATAGGTGCTATCCATTTCCAGCCCGGTAAATTCCATAAAGAATGCAGACACTACACAATAATTAAATAATATATTTTTGGAAGCTGTCTTCAAAAGCCAAAAGTATATTTTCCCATACAAAAAACCCAATACAGATAACATTCCCATCATACCCCAAAGTCCGAAATCAATGAAGCAATCGCCAAAATATCCAAGGCTAAAGGATACCCCTTGTTCCTTTCCGAGGTAATTAAGACCAGTGTACTTTCTAACTTTTGACGTCGCATCAAAGGTTGGCTTGTTTGGATTTAAAAAACGTGGAGTTGTTGCAAATTCAAGACTGGACAGCCAGTTATCCCCATTTTGAAAGGGGACTATCGAAGGCATTCTGTCAATTGTTTTTGCAAAATGATAGGTATATTGCAACCGGTCAAGCATTTGGACTACCGACCCATTTAATTTGGAATTATCAACGTTGGAGGAAAGATCGTAGAGTTTAGTAAAAGCTGCATCAGATTCTACACCCACCACCTGGTCCTTCCCCCCGGAATTAAGAAAGGACCTGTATTCGCTTTTTACATTCGTCCAGACCAGCCCAAAAATAGCAAGCCCGACTCCAATAGCCATAACTGAAAACACCTGTTTGAAGGTCAGTTTGTCCACCAATGCAATAACCAAAACAGCAAGAAAGAAAATAACAGTTTTGAAATCAGAAAAAAAGCTAAGGAACCCAGAGATAAACTCAAAACCGACAAAAATGTAAAATATTTTTTTATTGTTGTCTTTAAGAAAACACTGAAAACCAAACAATAAAAAAAGCAACCATTTTACCTTAACCAGGCTAATTATAATCTGTGTGAGGCCACCAAAAAGAAAGGCAACACCCCCTAAGGCAGAAAAAGTGAAGTAGGAGATGATATAAGCATACATGACTCTTTCCCCAGAAAATTGATCGGCATACGCTTTTAAGCTAGCCTTGGTTTGTGCCGGAACTTTGTTTTGAAAATATATAATTGGACCTATCAAAAATATCAGTCCAATTGAGCTTGCAACTATTGCACTTGCCTGTGAAGGGCTACGATAGTTTATTTCCTTTTCCAGGTAATTCGCCAGCCATACACCCGCTATAATGCTTATGAAATGTGTGATTAACACCAATGAAAAAACCGCTGGTTTTAGCGGCTGCTGTAGGTTGTACAGCACGATGTATAAGACTACTGTTGGCAAAAACATATATACTCCATTGTTGAAAAGCAAGAGGCTAATCAAAATGACAATAAAGAAAAATTTGGATTGCTCGTCTATTTTTATTTGCTTCATATAGTGCGGACATTGGGAGATAAAATATTTATAACGGTCATTTCAATTGCCCTAGCTATATTTAAAAATGAAAAATTTTCAATTTTCTTAGAGGATGCCTGCCCTAATAATTTCACTCGTTCCTTATCATGCAGCAAGTCTTTCATCCAGATGACCAAATCGTCAGTTTGTTCTATGTTAAAAATATATCCATTTTGATCGTTGGTTACAAGATCAGCGGCACAACCACACCGATCACTTAAAACTATCCCTTTGCTGCATGCCATGGCCTCATTAACACTTAGTCCCCAGGTCTCACTTTTAGATGGCAGGATAAACAAATCACCCAACCTATAAACTAACGGCATTTTAAGTTGATTTTGAAAATCTAAAAACAGGATATTTGAACAATTCTTACTGGAAGTTTTCAATTCATCTTCAAGATGCCCATTGCCTACCAATATGAATTTAACAGGTAGGCCAGCCATTTTTTTAGCAAGGTTTACAAGCAAGGCGGGATTTTTTACATCTTCGAATTTGCCAGCAAAAAGAATCGATAGCTCCTGATCTTTTATACCTAATTCACGACGCCACACTTTTGCAGCTTCGTTATATTCATTATCAGGGTGTGCAAACCTTTCATTTTCTACTGCATGATGAGCCAAAACAAGTTGGCTGTCATTTAATCCATGCCTTTTAAAGTATGATTTATTGTGTACTCCTACATACAATGCATAGTCTACATAACCATATACCCATTTTAAAAACAGTGTTCTGGCAATTTTTTTTAATCCTTTCTTTTCATTCAATGTTGTGGAGTCACCTCTAAATAATACAGGTATCCTGTTATGAAAATATTTGATAGCTTTTAAATGACTTTTAAAGCTCCAGCCATAAAACATTACCGCATCCGCCCTCCAGGTTACAATTTCATCTATTAGGGTAGGATTATCGATTCCATTAAATGAATTTGAACCTGGTACTTTAGCAATGTTTTTTACAAAGCAGAAGGAGTATCCGCTCAACAATGGAATATCCCATTCAATGAATTTTCCAAACCCGGGGTCATATTTGTTTACTGCCGACTCCCCCCAGGTATAAAAAACCTTCGTCTCAATCTGGCCCCTTTCAGCCAACAATTTAAACATTGGCGCATTATATTGAATGGGGTGGGTAGTTACAATAGCAAGTTTATTCATGAACGAGTTCGACTTTTTTCATTAATAAAATCATTCTAATTACTTGTGGGTCGATTTAACAAACTTCACTATTTTATTGCTTAAAAACGAATAGGTGATTTTTAAAAAACTATCATACCTCCTTAGCTCTCTAAAAAATAAAAACGAGCTCGTAATATTTCCTTTAAAGAAAGACTTCAGCATTAATGTATAATAAAACACCAACTTATTCTTTCGCATAATTATCTTCCCCTCGTCTCTTATTTTTTTGCTTACATAATTATTAAGATAACGATATACCTCCATATCTTCCCTTACATGATGAATATATAAACTCTCATTCCTGCTTAATTGGCCGGTATGATCTCTTAATTGAACAAGTATTTCCCCAATAAACCCGGTTTCATGCTCCCTTGCCAATCTAACCCACATATCAAAGTCTGCCGAAATTTTCATTTGCTCATTAAACAAACCTACTTTATCCAGTGCCATACGGTTAATGCAGACATTGGCAATATTACCTGCTATGGAACCCGTGAAATAGGCAATACGGGCATGCAATTCTGTGGATATTATTTGCGGAGTGGTATCCGTATAATCCTGCTGTTTGATATTTCCGCCTTCGTCAATATTTTTGATACCGCAATAAGCAAACCCTACTTGTGGATATTGTTCAAAAAAATGTACAAAGCTTTCCAGGCAATTTGGATACATGATATCATCCTGTGCCCATAATTTTATCAGACTGCTCCTGCTTTTTTTTATCAAAAAATTAAGATTATAAAACAAGCCCCTATTTTTTTCATTCCTGTAAAGGGTTATATTTTCATTTTTAATACTTTCCAGGTAATGCCAGCTATCATCTGTAGAACAATCATCCAGGATTAAAAATTCATAGCTGGAATAACGCTGTTTCAAAACACTTTCTACTGATGCCATCAAATAATGTCCCCCGTTGTAAACTGGAAGTATGACCGTAATTGCCGGAGCTATAACCCGGTTCACAATCAAGGAGGATGCTAATGGGTTCATTTATATTTCCATGGCTTTATTTAACAAAATCGCCAATTGGGCAGTAATCCTTTCAGCACTATACTGTTCAAATATTTTTTTATCAACGGTTGTAGCATTAAAATTATTGGAGAACTCCAAAAACTGTTTAAACACAATGGCAAAACTATCCCGGATATTTGGCACACCTGCCTCCCCATCAAAGTCCAATACAATACCTGCATTGGCTTTGCGGATAACATTCACTGCCGTACTATTGGCATGCAGTACTGCCAGCAATGCTTTTTCACTTAATACCCCCTGGTAGGTTTTACTGGGTGTATAATGCGGTTCTGTGCTACCCAAAATAAACACACCATCTGAATGATTCAGGTGCACAAGCACATCCAGGTAGGGGATTCTTTTCGGGTATTCAAATACGATCGTTTGCCAAAGACCATATTTTTCAGCCATTGTTTTAATGGTAAACCCTTCGGCATTATTAGTTGTTTTCCCTGTACCAATAAAATGAAACTCCACCTGGTCAAATAGAACCGGGTTGTTACCAATACTGTTGAATATAGCATCTAGCGGAATATATGCTTTTGGCAACATTGCACCTGCATATACCAGTTGAAACTTTAAATTTTTGTTAAAAAGATAAGGTTTCAAATCAAGTTCCCTTAATAAGGCATGATCTCTTTCATCCCCGCCATAAGGCATTGCAGCACAAGCAGCGCTTAACTTTAAACAGGGATTTCTTTCCAGCACCGCTTTGTAATATCCTTCTGCTACTCCTGTTATTAAAGACGCTTTTTTTACAGCTATTGGTTCTAATAATGCAGCCAGTTTTTTACTGAACCAATGTCTTGATAGCAATTGATTACTTCCGGGGAAATCATGTACCCAAGGGTCAATATAATCAATGCCATACTTAATTTTCGTGGTGCTATGCAACCATCTACCCAATAATGCAGTATAGAATGAAGGAATAGGAATATATAAAAAATCAATCTCCTCCTTTTTAATAATTTTCTTTGCTGTATAATACAATTGAAAAAAAGCACGCAATCCAATATCACCCACCAGCCTTGGCTTTGTAAGAGCGATGGCATTTACTTTTTCGATTCTTAACTCGGGCTGCAACAATTGTACGAGGTTCCAATCTGGTTCTTCTTCATAATATTTTTCATGCACTGTTAATATCGTTGGCTCCCATCCAAAGGATGGCAGGTGCTGTGCAAACAGGCGTGGCCGATGTACCCCTGCAAGGTTAGATGGTGGAAAATGGGGATAAAGGATAAGGATTTTTTTATGCATGAATGTTAAACTCTGTTTTCAAATACCAAGAGATTATCTGCATGAGTTTCATTAATATTCCTTAAGCGTTCTGTCATTTCATGATTTAGTTGAAATTGCAAGAGTGAAAACTTTTTTATCCAGTATTCGGGCAATTGTTCATTAAAATGACCGTGCCCACCCTGGCCTGGCCTGGCGGCCGAAATAATCACCCTGTCACTATGTTTAACTAAGCTGTTTAAAAATACAGTTTCAAATTGAGGATGAATATGTTCTATAACTTCGAAGCTCCAAACCAAGTCAAACTTTTTTTTCAAATCAAGTTCTTTTTTAAGATTGTGTCTGATTATCTTTTCGCTAACAACACTTTTTCTTATTGCCAACCTCGAATTTTCAACTCCAATTGCATCAATATTTTTTTGCAAGAAATATTGTAATGAAACACCCGTACCACACCCAATATCTAAAATTGATTTTGGATGAAATTCATTCAAAATTTCATCAATAACCTTTTCAGGAAAAAGACTGCACATGTATAAATCCACAGCCTCTACAAACGTACTGTCTTTTAATATAGTGCTCCGGATTGAATCATATTTACTCCGGATTTTTCGGTTTGTTTTTTCAAACAGAATTTGAACATATGATTTACTCTGGTCGTCTTTCTGAGCCTGGGAAATAGAATTTTTATATCGATGAAAAGTATTTTTCATAACTAATTTTTTCGCACGCTCAATTGCCTGTATTGCTTTCTGATGGTGCGGTAACAGGTCCTAACAAAAAAATCCAGAGTTGAAGGTATCAATGGCAAAATTCTTTTTACAGTACCGTAAGGAATTTTTGTGTAGTAAAATATTTGAAAATAAGCAAGAATATCGCCTCTGAACATTCCATAGACATAAGGAATCCGCTCATTGCCTGCCCAGTGAATCATATACGGGTATTTTTCACCTCCCAACACCCCCATGAAATCCATCTGTCTTGCAAAATCTGTATCGATCCAGATATAATACTCATCAATGGCAATTTTAATTTCATTTTTTTGTTCCTTATACGGCAGAAGGTAATTCAGCACTCCCTGATCTACCAATGGAAAATCTTTCCTGTTTGTCCAAAAGGGAAAGTGTTTTTCGTCAAAAACGCCTTTTACTTCATGGGCAGTAAATAATTCACTTCTTGCAATCAACTGCCCGCAATTGAAATAGTATCCTGGTAGTTGAAAGTCAGGATGCATCTTTTGAACGATATCTATATCATAGAATTGTTTTTTTAACCATTCACCGTCATTACCGTGATGGTATTCAGGACTCACCACCACATCATTCTTCTTAGCCAATGGAATCAATCGATCTAAAACCCTGCCAGTAAAAACGATATCAGCGTCCAGCAATAATGCCTTTTTCCCTTTAAGTTTATCCGATAAATAAAAATGCATTTTTGCGGCAGACCAGCCAAAATGCTTTATCCCAAGATCAAGGATTTTTACGTTCCAACATTTTTCCATCTCAGTGGTTTTAAAATCGCCACTTAATAAATCCTTACATAAATATATTTCGACTGTAGGATAGTAATACCTGATGCTGGCAACAAGAATTTTTGCCAGAAAAAAGTCTTTTTTGTGGCAAAATATAATTATACAAAAATTTGAAGAATCAAGCATTCTTATTTTTCAGGATTAGTAAGAGAAAAAATTGCCAATCACCTTTTTATAATAAGTAATGATATCGAATACAATATATTAAACCTGTGCTATTGAAAGATTATACAGCGGGATTTTTTTTCAATAAAATTAATATTTCGTTCATCATATCAAGTAAGGTAGGACAACTTAACATTATATCTTTCACCTGATTTCTATAATATGAATGTAGCTCCTTATTATTTGAATGAGTAAGGATAATATCAGCCATTCCGTCAGCTGTATCACAACTCAGTATCTCCCCCTTTTTCCATTGATAACCACGCATTCCCTTCTTAGTGCTGATAACCGGCAAACCCCAACTTAAAGCCTTTCCCAATTTAGTACTAACGCCTCGGGAGTAGTAAAAAACAGGATTGATAGCATACATCCAGGTCGACGCTTCTCGTTCCAATTCTTTTTCATTTAAATATCCCAGGTAAGTAATAAAAGAATATTCTTTCGCAAGTGAAATGCCCACATCTTTTTGGGCCCCTATGAGTCTTAACTCTAACGCTTCCGGGTTAAGCTTGGCGAGCGACTCACATACATTTTTTATTCCATATAAATTGGGAGCATGGCTCAAATCTGCAAAAAAGCCAATCCTGCCATTAAGCGGATACAGGGCAATTGAATGATCATAAATAGTTCGTGTGATTAGTTTTACTTCTTTGGCACCAATCCATTTTTCAATCATCAGTTCCACTTCCGAAACCGTAAGAACTAAATCAATATAATTCCTATAGATTGATTCAAGTATTAACATTTTGCCTAAAGCCTGTTGAGCTATTAATCCTTTTAACCCTTTATATTCTTCGTCCATTACAACTTTATGTAAAAAATCACCACTCTCATTGCCATGGGAACAAAGGATAATTTTTACATGGGGTGACCATTTCTTCAACAGTCGGGAAAAAACAATGGTATTACTAAGATTCAGAAAAACGTACCCGATATTATTTTCTTCAATTACATTTTGCAATTGCTTTATATAATTGGCTGGAGCATAATCATCATAAACTCCCACTCCTAATTTTTTCTTAAAACGGTAAATTAGGGTTAGATTCAGATCAACAGGAAAAATCAATACATCAAAAGTAGTCGCTATTAAATCTATATATTCCTTTGTACACAACTTCACCCCACCTTCTGATGAATGCGAATCAACATATTTTCGGTTGGAAATAAATAATACTTTATTACTGTTCATCTGTTTCATTTGAGTTTCATATTTTTCACCATTATCGAAGAATGCTTCTTCTATTTGACAAAATACTTCATGAAAACCTTCGTATAAAATGAAATATCAATAGCCTTGGCACCCTTTGAGTCCATAAATGAATCATGTATAAAACTAGTCCGTTACAATATGTTCACTTTCTGCCACTGACTTTTTTTCTATGTTTAATAAACGTCTTATCAATACCAACCAGGGTTCTTTTTCCAGCTCCCAGTTGAGCTTTTCTGCTGCCAATTTCTTTGACTGTAGTTTACAGATTTCCAGTTTTTGCCTGTTTTCATATAACACATTAATTTTCTCAGCTAAGTCTTTAGGATCATCATGTTTATATATAAATCCAATACCCGGGTTTTGATCCATAAATTCTTTTTGACCAAGCATATC
>JANYCA010000155.1 GCA_025360525.1 Chitinophagaceae bacterium
GAATGCACCGGTTGGATAAACTTTTACTTTGTTGCCATTAATGGTAATATCACAGGTTTTGCAGGTACTGCCAATAATATATTGGCGAGTAGTTGAAACAGGGTTGGAGGTTTTGAAAGGCTGTACCAGTTTAATAAAAGGTACCTGTGTATTTTGTGCGAAGGGTGATGTAATTTTAAATAATAGAAAAAGTAAAATTTTCGTTTTCCCACAATTGATACCAAAATAGTGCCGTTTAATACATTTCATAATTATTATAGCTTTATACACATATATTTGTTTCAAAAAAATTATGAAACTATTTAAAGTTACCCTTTTTTGCATTGCAACATTATTATGCGCTAATGGTAACGCCCAAAAACAAGTCTTTAAAGCGCCCGGTCTAGAAGATTCAATTTCAAAACATAAGATTGTTGCGATTTTGCCTTTCAGGACTTCAATTTCTTATAAAAGAATGCCTAAGAATTTTGATGCAGAAGGAAACAAAAGAGATGAAATAAGTTTAGCACTAAATATGCAACAGGGGATGTACACCTATCTTTTGAGAAAGTCAGATAATTACATTACAACATTTCAAGATATTGATAGAACAAATATTTTGTTGAAGCAGGCAAATGCTTATGAGACATTAGATTTATTACTTGAGGATTCAATTTGTAAAATTTTAAAAGTTGATGCAGTAATAAAATGCAGTTTTGCGTATGAAAAAACCGGAAGTGAAGCTGGCGCAATAGCTAAAGCAGTATTATTTGGTTTTGGAGGAAGTACTGGAACTGGCTCTTTAACAATGCAGATTTACAATGGCAAAAATGGTCAGTTACTTTGGCGGTTTTACAAAGAAATGAATGAAGGTATTGGAAGCAGTGGTAATGAATTAATGGAAAGGATGATGAGAAAGGTATCAAGAAATTTTCCGTATGAAAAATAAGCTGGATAGTAGTAATTACTTTTTTTACCAAAAATTATTTTATTTAAAAAGGCCATTCGTACAATCACGAATGGCCTTTTTAAATTTTATCAAATCAATTACCAGCAATATTTATTCTCAGCAATCAACTTATCTGCTACCCTTCTTCTTGCATCTTTGCTGTTGAATGGAGTGGCTTTGGTAAAGCGTTTCAAGCCAAGCAGCATCATGCGTAATTCATCGCCTTCGGCAAATGCATTGATGGCTTCTTTGCCGGCTTTGTTTACCTTGTCGACCGCATCATTCAGGTTGCAGCGCATGATATCTGTTTGCAAACGACAAGCCGCTTCACCATTTTTATCCGCCATTTTTATTACCCTAAGCAACGTACTTTCTGCGTTGTAGGTTTCTATGGCCATATCTGCTATGTTCATTAAAATTTCCTGTTCATCGTTCAGCTTCATCATTAGCTTTTGAACGGCTGCGCCGGCTACCATTAAAATACATTTTTTCATATTTACAACGGCTTTCTTTTCTGCTGCAAAGGCGCTTTCATCTTCACTTCCAAAATCCGGTATACTCATCAGTTCTTTTGAAACAGCCATTGCAGGCCCCATCAGATCAAGCTTTCCTTTCATGGCCCTTTTTAAAATCATATCAACCGTTAACAAACGGTTTATTTCATTGGTGCCTTCGTAAATACGATTAATGCGACTATCCCTGTAGGCACGGCTAATCATGTATTCATCACTAAAACCATTGCCGCCAAACACCTGCACGCCTTCATCTACCACATAATCCAGCACTTCGCTGCCACTTACTTTTAGCATGGCACACTCCACTGCAAATTCTTCTGCAGCGCCCAGCAGAGCCTCATTAAATGGTTTGCCATCAGCAGCCATTTCCAGCTCTTTATTATCGATCCATTTGGCGGTACGGTAAAGGGCACTTTCGCAAGAAAATATGCGGATGGCACTTTCTGCCAGCTTGTATTTAATGGCGCCAAAATTGGCAATAGCTGTCTTAAACTGTTCCCTTGTTTTTGCATATTCGATGGTGCCATCCAACGCCATCTTTGCGCCGCCCAATGCAGCAGCACATAATTTAAGCCTGCCAATATTTAGGATGTTAAAAGCAATGATATGCCCTTTTCCAACTTCGCCCAATAGATTTTCTACCGGCACTTTGCAATCCTGGAAATAGAGTTGTACGGTGGAAGATCCTTTAATGCCCATCTTATGTTCTTCCGGCCCTCTTGTAAAACCCTCAAAGCCACGCTCAATGATGAAGGCAGAAAATTTGTCGCCATCAATTTTGGCAAACACGGTATATACATCTGCAAAACCACCATTAGTGATCCAGCATTTTTGCCCGTTTAATAAATAATGTTTTCCATCTGCAGAAAGCACAGCCG
>JANYCA010000162.1 GCA_025360525.1 Chitinophagaceae bacterium
CATGAAAGGCAAATTTGACAACTGGATGTTTGGATGTGATACTTGCCAGGATGTGTGTCCATGGAACAGGTTTTCGCAGGTTACAAAAGTAGAAGCTTTTACACCAATACCGGCCATACTGAATTTTTCTTTTAACCAATGGGAAGAATTAACCGAAGAAAGCTTTAAAGAAATTTTTAAAGAATCACCGCTCAAACGCAGCAAGTACAACGGTATTAAACGGAACCTGCATTTTATTCAATCTTAAAATACCCAGCCAAATCTAATAGCAATCCGGTTTAATAAATAGTCATATTTAACTGGTACATTTTGCCAACCCACTACAGGTAACCCTATAAAATTATCTCCAAAATAAATTACCTGTTTACTGCTATAGCCTAACCCAATTGTTAACGCGTCTTTATGTACAGGTATAAAATAATCGAAACCGGTACTCCAATACCTGCCGGTTTTATTATCCTGACTACCATTGGATTTATCAACTAAAAAGCTAGCTCCATAATCAGCAAATAGTTGCAATTTTCTTTTATCTCCCAAAACATTATAACGAACCTCTGCAAATAAGGGAACGGTTCGGCGAAAGTAATAATCATATCCAACCCCAACACCCGCAAAAAGTCGATTAAACAGAAACCCATTTACTGAACTAATTGCTGCTGAAGTAGAGGTGCTTCCGTTAAGCAACTGCACTGTATTGTAGGAATGAAACTTACCAGTGCGATTTTGGGTTTTGGTGGAAACTTGAGCTACAGCGTCTACAGTAACTATAACAAATAGCCCAATAAGTATAGATAGTTTTTTCATAAAAATCAGATAGATTAATATTAATTTCTGCTCACCACAATTTTGCTTAGCAATTTTATATTATTAATAGAACTATAGTCGTACTGGAAAATTCCTTCATCAGCCACCACAATGGCTATCCCGTCTTGTACAATGATATCAAAGGGCGTGATGTTTTTAATTTGCTTAATCAAACTAAGGTTCATTACATCTTTTGCGTTGTACACTTTTAACCCACCCTTACCATCACAAATAAACAAATTGTCACCGTCTTTACTTAAGCCTTTTGGCTCAGCCATATAGTAAATTTTTACCAAAGCAGGTGCAGACAAGTTGGTGATATCTACAATATCCAATTCGTTGCGTTGCGCTGCCATTCCATTCCAGCATGCCCCCTGCTCTCCCATCGACCTGAGGGTAACATAAGCATATTTATTATCGGCGATAACCGGATCTCTAAAACAGGCATGAGAAAAACTCCCTGTGAAAAGAGGATCAGCAGCATTGGTAATATCATAGATAAACATACCGGTTTGTCCGCCTATAAAGAGCTTGTTATTTAATGGATAAATTGTTTCAATATTCCATCCAATTGATTTAGTATTTTCCACAACTGGGTTGTTTGTATTGGCAATGTTTAAGGAACTTAAAGTAGAGTTACCGACTGTGTAGAGGTAATTATCAACAATTGTAAAGCGAGCCATTGAACCACTTACCCCCACTGACTTTGTGCTACCTGTATTTGCCTGTGATGAGGAGAAACCATCCATAAAAACCGAAATAGGGACACCTCTATTTATATTTTCCAAATAATCCTGTTCATTCTTTGTTTCATACTTTATCCAATCCACGATGTATTGAGTACTATCCGCTATAAATCCATTGCTGTATTGCCGCTCGGGAAATACATATTGAAGCATTTTTTTAACAACAACAGCATGTGGATTAGTTATGTCGATGGCAATTAGATCTGTGTGTATATCTGCATAGAGCGTATTGTCTTTTACGGCCAAATCAACATTACCTGGTATAGAAATAAAATATTTATTTACAGGTGATGATGGGTTGCTGTTATCAATGATGTGTACGCCTTTACTAACCTCATTTACAAAAATGTAATTACCATATTTAAAAAGCTTACCGGTTTGTATTAATGGCGTTGGTGCATTGCTTTTAATACTTTGCAGCACTTCCTGCTTATTTTTATAAACTGGCTTGTATAAAGTGTAGGTGGTAGTCAGTTTATCTTTTACACAACTACTTAAATAAACAGCTGATGCAGTTAATATTATAAAACAAATGAGCGTTTTGATATTTTTCATGGTTAGCATTTTTAAAATATTAGATAACTATCTGCTGATTTGACAGCTTTTTTTTAACAAGGGTTGCAACCACACTAACTTATTTTTTCTTCAAAACTTTTTGTAATCGGATCCCTAAAAATCCATAGTTACTTTTATTATACAACCCTTTACCAGCAATGGGTGTAAGGCTGTAACTAAATGATGGCCCAAATAACAACGGAGCTCTATTATCATTTAAAAGGTTTATTGATAAGCCTACAGAAACTCCAATAATTGTTTTATTGAAATTATCATTGCTTATAAAATACCGGCCAGCAGTATTATCAAATTGTAAAGCATTAGTCTGTAACAATTGCGACAAAGAGACACCCGCATTCAAGAAAAAATTATGCTTTTTAAAATGACTCAATTGCGATGAAAGCTCAATGGGTATTTGTACAAAATGATACTGATTGCTATAGTTATTGTTATTGCCAGTTGCAAAAGATCTGCTGCCATTAGAAGCAACAAGAGGCTGACCGACATTAATAAAAGTTGCTATAAATTGGTATTGTAATCCTATTGACAGGCTGCTCTTTTTAGTCAATGGTTTAGCAGCGGAAAATCCCAGGAATAGACCGGTTGCTGGTTTTATAGATGATGGAATATTTAATGATGAGTTACCAGAACCTGGACTACCATTATTATTACCAACAGAACTGGCATTATCGTAATAAATCCGGTTAGCAGTGGCTCCTAAATAATTACTGGCGGTTGCAGTTTTTCCTATGCCGAATGAAATAAGGAATAATAGGTTTCGATGCTTTTCGGAATTTTTAATGCCGGGTTTTTCCTTCTTAATTACATTTCTCATGCCTGCCTTTTCAATGGAAAGTGGTATTGTTTTGCAGAACTCATTATTAATAATTGTTGAGCAGGTATTATTCTTCCGGTTTTCAATTTCAAGTAAAGAAAAGGAAGCAAATTCCTTTGGAAGACTTAAGGGTAAATCTTCAGTTAAAGCTTTTTCTAATTCAGCATTAGTAACCTGCATGATTGTTTTTGGAGCAGCCCTTCGGCTTGTCTTATTTCGCTTATGGATTGCCTCAGTATTGCCCGTAGTTGTAATCTCATTTTCTGTAAACCCTTTGTTGGAAGGGATTGTAGCAATAATCGCCTTGTTAGTTGTATTGCTTACTATTGGCTTTTTATCAATTTTATTTTGATGGCTAAACCCTTCTTTTTCAGATGTAGTACTGAACCGATTATTTTTGCTAATCTTTTCAGGCATCGCTTTTGCGATGGTTGTTGCATTCTTTAAAACAACGCTATTATCAGCAGCATCATTTTTGCGAACAGTAGTTTTTGAATGCTGTTGTATTAGAATCAATCCACCTCCTGCCAAGCTCATAAAGAGCAAAACAAAAATTAACCATCCTCTCTTTTTTTGTTGCTTTTTTGCAAGCTCAAAATGTATTTTTTGCCATACTTCTCCGGATGGAGAAAGCGTTAAGCCGTCCATCTTTTGTTGTACTTTCTTTTCAAAATTATTTTCCTGCATACAAATCCTTTTTTGGAGATGATGAATATTTTTCAATCCACTCTATCAACAGATGCCTGGCCCTTGCATATTGCGATTTAGAAGTGCCGTTGCTGATGCCCAGCATTTGCCCAATTTCTACATGGGTAAACCCTTCTACAGCATATAAATTAAAAATTGTTTGGTAACCAGTTGGCAATTGCCTTATCAATTCACTCAATTCCTTTGCGTTTAAAATTATAGCCGGGTTATCGTCTGAAACCGGGTGCAGTGGCGTTTCTGTAAAAACAAGTGCAGATCGGTAGCGGGCATTTTTTTTTAGATAATTTAAAGCGGTTGTTACCATTATCCTTCGTATCCATGCTCCCAACTCACCTGTAGCCTGGTATTTATCGATGTTAAGAAACACCTTGATAAAAGCTTCCTGTAGTACATCTTCTGCATCGTTGATAGATTTGGTATAGCGATAACAAACACCCAGCATTGCGGGCGCAAAATGCTCATACAATTGCTGTTGAGCAGCCGGCTTTTCCCTGATACAATCTCTTACAAGTTTGCTATAATCCATTGCTGATGTTACCATGGTATGACAACCTGCTTTGGTAAACGGTTGCATTGGGTTCAATAAAATAATAGACAGCCCTTATTTTGATGGATATTTTTCCAGGTAATTTTTTAACCCGTTGAGCGCCTGTTCGTAACCCGAACCGGTTAATTTATCGATGAAGATGGCATAAAACTTTTCCCAGGGATACCAATGTAAATGCGTGGTAGCCACCCATGAAACCTGTACGTTATCCTGTGCAGGCAACGCTGCAAAATGAATTTCATTTGCAATGTCATCTTCACCTTTTGATTGAAGGAGAAATTTTACAACTGCGGAATCGGAGAATTGCTTTGTTATAAATAATTCTTTACCCCGGTGTACAATTTTGGAAACAGCAGTATTGTCCGTTGCAGTAATTGCAGCACTATCGACAGTAAATATTGGATGCCAGTTTTTCCATTGATTAAATTCACTAAGCTGCCCAACCAATTTTGCTGAAGTAGTACCGTTGATAAGCACAGTTCTTACTACCTGTACCTTGGAAGGTATCAGTAAAGAAAATAAAGTAACGATGATGAACAGGCCCGAAACCCCCACCAGGAAAGCTTTTACAAAACGCATAGAATTAATTTATTCCCATTTAAATACTTTTACTGCTACAGCATAAACCACCACACCCCAAATTAACATGATGCCAATTTCATCTCTTACTTCCCACAGGCTTTGTCCTTCAAAAGCTACAGCCCTCATGGCTGTATTTAAATGTGTAAGCGGTAATATGTTAGAAATAGGTTGTAACCATTTTGGGAATGCTTCTACAGAAAAGAAAGTTCCGCCTAATAAAAATTGTGGCAATGTAAGCAGGTTGGCAAATGGTGGTATCGTACTGTCGCTGGTTGCAAGGCCGCTTACAATAAAGCCAAGTCCCATAAATATAACCAAACCAATAAAACTTAGCACCAGCATTTCAAGTAAGGTTTCAATGCCATTTATCAATGTAAACTTAAAGAAGTAGTGGCCAGCTAAAATTATAACAATGGCCGTGATCATTTGAAAAATAACCCTTGCCAAACCTTCGCCCAAAATAATATGCGTTCGGCTGATGGGTGTTGCAAAAAACCTTTTTAATACCAGCGTACTGCGTAAATTAAAAAACATAAAAGCTACTCCAAATACGCCGGAACTTAGTAAAGAAAAGCCCAATTGCCCGGGTAAAATAAAATCGATAGTCCGATATTCCCGGATGGTTTCAATATCTTTTGTATAATCAGATTTATCGAGGGCATAAACCGGCCGGTTGGCATATTGTTGATTGCTGATGGTATTAACCATATTATTCAATACAGGCATTAGTTGTGGCCATTTATCATTGCTGGCGGTAGTGCTTTTAATATTGTATCGATAGGGCGGAAATGAATCTGCATTTTTTTGAATGTTAAGAACCGCTGTTAGCTTTCCTTTTTCCAAACTCCTCCTTAGTTCTTTGTCAGAGCTAAATTGTATAATTTTTATCCTGTTGCTTGTTTTTATGGAATCGTACAACGCATTGCTGGTGTCGCAATTTTTATCCAGTGCTATCTTGAAAACCGGTGCACCGCCATTTCCTCCGATGAAACCGAAGACGAGGATAAATACAAAGGGAAAAACAAAACTAAAAATAACTGCTGATGGGCTTCTAAAAATTGATTTTAAGCTTGCACGGGTGATGGCCAACATTGCTGTAACCTGACTATATTGCTTCATTTACCTTTAATTAAAGCATAAAACTATTGGAAATAATTGAATAAAAATTTGAAACTTGCGACAAGTGTCGTACATTTATGGTCAAATGTCGGATTATGAAAAAGAACTTAGCAATTCAAAACCCAGCTGTTTACAAAAAAAAACAGCACAATACCATCAAAGTAAAAGAGCCTGCAGTTGCTTATCGCAGTACTGTAAAGGTAGTTCCTTCATTAAATGATTTCACCTTTAACGAATTTAAAAAGATTGCAGCAACGGCGCCGTTTTCCCAAGCTGAGTGGGCAACCCTGCTGCATGTTAGCGAACGAACATTACAGCGTTATGCAAAAAACAATGGAAGTTTTGCCGCCATAAATGCTGAAAGAATATTACTCATTGATAAAGTTTTAAAAGAAGCCACTACAACCTTTGGCAACATGGATAAATTTTATCAATGGATAAAAAAAGAGCCTTATATGCTGGAAGGCAACCTGTCATTTAACTCCCTCTCTACCTATGATGGAATTCAAAAAGTGTTAACTCAGTTAGGAAGAATTCAACAGGGATTATTTGCATGATAGTTTACAGGATAAGCAACCCTCTTTACAGCAATGACATCAATGGCACCGGCGCAAAACTGCATGGTGCCCGTTGGAATTCAGTTGGTATACCTATGTTATACACCGCAGAGAACATCTCGCTGGCAATGCTGGAAATGCTGGTAAATACCCATTTTAATGACTACAGTATTGCGCTGAATCTTGTGTATATTCAGTTACCAGAGGGAATATCTACAACAGAAATAAAACTGGCGAAACTTAAAGATAACTGGCAGCAGGATGCAGCCTATACAAGATTTATAGGAGATGAATTTATTAAACAAAACACTACGGCTTTGTTGAAAGTGCCCTCTGCCATTATAAAAGAAGAACATAATTTTTTGGCTAACCCGTTACACACTGATTTCAAAAAAATCAAAATTCAAAAGTCTATATCTTTTTGGCCCGATAAAAGACTTTTCTCTATCTGATGAATAAAACATACCTGCTGCTTGGCAGTAATATTGGCAATAGCCAGCTACAACTTTCTGTTGCAATAAAAAATATTGAACAAAAAATTGGCACCCTGATAAGGCAATCAAAGCTTTACAGCACTGCTGCCTGGGGAGATACCCGGCAACCCGATTTTTTAAACCAGGTAATACTGGTTGAAACTACATTAACTCCCTTAGAAACCATGCAAACCATTCTTGGTATTGAAAAAGAAATGGGTAGAGTACGTACTTTAAAAAATGCACCACGTATTATCGACATCGACATCTTGTTTTTCAACAAAGTGGTACTGGATGAACCAACGCTATCGTTGCCACACCCGGAAATTCAAAACAGGCGATTTGTATTGATACCATTAAATGAACTAGCGTCGAATTTTCATCACCCTGTTTTGGGGCTATCCGTTCATGAACTACTTGAAATATGCCCGGACCGGCTGACTGTGAAAAAGTTTTAATTGTCTTCCTAATGTTTCCTCTTATTTTCGATTTGTAATTATGAAGTATAGTTTTGTAACAATAGAAGGAAATATCGGTGCCGGCAAAACAACGCTGGCGCATTTATTAAGCAAACACTATAATGCCAGGCTTATACTGGAGCAATTTGCTGATAATCCTTTTTTGCCCAAATTTTACGAAAGCCCCGAGCAGTATGCATTTCCGCTGGAGCTGTTTTTTATGGCTGAGCGTTACAAACAATTAAAAGACCTGCTGCAAACAAAAGATCTTTTTCAAAGCATTACCGTGTCTGATTATCTTTTCACCAAGTGTTTATTATTTGCAAAAGTAAATTTGCCGGTAGAGGAGTTTCGCCTGTATCAAAAATTATTTGATATAATTAACCCTCAAATTCTGCAACCTGATATTTTAATTTACCTGCACAGCCCTGTTAATAAGTTAAAGGAAAACATCAAAAAAAGAAACCGGCAGTATGAGCAAAGTATTGCCAGCGACTATCTTTTTAACCTGCAGGAAACCTATACACAATACATAAAACAACACCATATTAAAACACTGTTTGTAGATACTTCCAATGCCGATTTTTTAGATAACCCGGCACACCTTACTACCATTATTGATGCGTTAGACAAAGAGTACGAAGATGGACAGCATTTCATTTCGCTGCCTTAATAATTAATGGAGGGCAATTTATTTACCTTTGCCTTCAAATAAAAACAGCTGTTGGATACTCCTATTGTTACCGTTTTAAAAATAAAGGAATTCAGAAATTTTATATTAGGGCGTTTTACGTTCATTATGGGCCTGCGTATGATGGGCACCCTGGTGGCCTGGTGGATGTATGAATTAACAGGAGATGCATTTTACATCGGGATGATTGGCCTTGCAGAAGCCATACCTGCAGTTAGTTTGTCGTTGTATGCTGGCTATGTGGTTGATAAAACAGAAAAAAGAAAACTGCTCCTCAGGGGTGTTTTTCTTTTTGGAATTTGTGCCTTTATCCTTTTGGGCGCTTCTACCCACTGGTTTCAACAAGCTTTTGGCACCAAGCTTATTATTATCAGCATTTACTGTGTAATTTTTTGTACAGGAATTATTCGTTCTTTTTCGGGGCCTGCATTTGGTGCTATGATCGCTTCTTTAGTGCCCAGGAACTTGCTGATTACCGCAGCGCAACTTAGCTCAACCAGCTGGCTTATTGCAAGCATTACCGGGCATGCCATTGCCGGCTTTTTAATTGCATGGCTGCACATTAACGGCACTTTTGTTGTAATAGTTTCCTTGATTTTTACAGGCCTTCTTTTATTGTCAAAACTCAAACCAAAGCCGGCAGGTATTTCCTCAGAATTAAAAACACTGGAAGCCGTAAGTGAAGGGTTGAAATATGTTTTTAAAACAAAAGAATTACTGGCAGCATTATCGCTTGATTTGTTTGCTGTTCTTTTTGGAGGTGCAGTGGCGATGGTGCCGGTATACGCCAAGGACATTTTACAGGTGGGGCCCATTGGTTTTGGCTGGTTAAATGCCGCTTCGGATATCGGTTCAATTATTATGGTGGTAGGTTTAACAGTATCGCCCATGAAAAGAAAGCAAGGATTAAAGCTACTTTTTTCTGTTGCAGGATTTGGTGTTTGTATCATCATTTTTGGAATATCTAAATTGTATTGGTTGTCATTTGTTGCGTTACTTGCAAGTGGCGTGCTGGATGGCGTAAGTATGGTTGTAAGAGGGAACATCCTGCAATTAAAAACCCCTGATGCACTAAGGGGCAGGGTGATGAGTGTAAACTCTATGTTTATAAATTCGTCGAACGAAATCGGGCAGTTTGAAAGCGGGGTGGCTTCCAAATTAATGGGCGTTATTCCTTCAGTGGTTTTTGGTGGATGTATGACGATTGCAGTGGTGGTGGCTACCTGGTTTAAAGCACCTTCGTTGAAGAAGCTGGAGTATTAAAATGCCCCTAAAAGCCCTTCTACATCTCCCCAAAAGAGAAAGCCCCTCTAAATCTCCCCAAAGGGGAGACTTTTGGACTTTGTATTGGGGGAATTGTTTTAAGTTATGGGACAGCTCAAAGGATACCCTTTTTACATAA
>JANYCA010000163.1 GCA_025360525.1 Chitinophagaceae bacterium
AAATCTTTCCGATGCTGCCTTATTGGATTTGGTGCAACAACAAACCTTTCGGTACTTCTGGGATTTTGCACACCCCGTTAGCGGGCTTGCAAGAGAGCGTAGTAATGAAGCTTACGGGTATGGCAACGAAGTGGTAACCACCGGTGGTACTGGCTTTGGCGTAATGGCTACCATCGTAGCAACAGAGAGAAAATGGATCGGCAGAGATACGGCAGCAAAGTTTTTATTGAAGATGATAAAATTTTTGTCAAAAGCAGATGCTTTCCATGGCGTATTTCCACATTGGCTAAATGGAACTACCGGTAAAACAATTCCTTTTAGCAGAAAAGATGATGGTGCAGATTTGGTAGAAACATCTTACCTGATGCAGGGCCTGCTTTGTGCAAGACAATATTATTCTGCAAACAATCCGGCAGAAAATGAATTACGCAACCGCATCAACTGGATGTGGAATGATATTGAATGGAACTGGTTTACCAAAGGCGGGGAAGAGGTGTTGTATTGGCACTGGAGTCCTAACAATGGCTGGGCAATGAATTTTCCGGTACGTGGTTTTAATGAATGCCTGATAATGTATGTGCTTGCAGCAAGTGGCGAAAAATATCCGGTAACCAATGCGGTGTATCATCGTGGTTGGGCACAAAGTAATTTCTTTAAAAATGGCAAACAATTTTATGGGTACACACTTCCGCTAGGTTTTGATTATGGTGGTCCGCTGTTCTTTTCCCAATATTCATTTATGGGATTAAACCCAACAGGGTTAAAAGACAAATACGCCAATTACTGGGAGCAAAACAAAAACCATACACTCATTAACCGGGCTTATTGTATCGACAATCCCAAAGCTTTTAAAGGCTACGGCGAAAACTGCTGGGGACTCACCGCAAGCGATACCTACAATGGGTACAATGCTTATTCTCCCACCAATGACGAGGGAACTATCTCACCAACTGCTGCCCTTAGTGCATTCCCCTATACACCGGAATACAGCATGCAGGCACTCAAACATTTTTACTACGATTTAGGTGATAAGATATGGAGTGAATATGGTTTTGTGGATGCCTTTAATGAATCAAAAAACTGGTATGCCAAAAGTCATTTAGCAATAGACCAGGGGCCCATTATTGTGATGATAGAAAACTACCGCAGCGGTTTGTTGTGGAAATTATTTATGAGTTGTCCGGAAATAAAACAAGGTTTAAAAAAGTTGGATTTTATAAATTTTTAACCGCAGAGAGCCAGAGCAAATAGAGTTTACGCAAAGCGAAAGAAATCTCAGCGCAACCTTCGCCAACTCCTTTTCTCCGCGGTGAAAGAACGGTGGAAAAAAAAGATGCAGAATGATATGCGGTACAAGAGAGTGACACAACGATGCTTGTAACACATTCAACAGCCGGTTCATTAAAAAATAAACACCCAGCAATGAAAAAGAAAGTATTTACAATAAGCTTATTTCTAGTTGCAATAAATATATTGTCAGCTCAAAGCAAGTTTCCTTTAAGGGGAAAATATGGTGATGGCCCGGATAGCATTGCACCGGTTGGTATCATTAAAAACCTTACCGATGATCAGTTGCTGGAAGTGGTACAAAAGCAAACCTTTCGTTTCTTTTGGCATGGCGCTCATCCATACAGTGGGCTGGCATTGGAAAGAAGTAATACAGTGTTTGCGGAGCACTATTGGGATTACATCAACGAAGCATGGGATGAACCCAACTTTAGTCATACCCAATTTGGCCCGGATGCAGGCGCAATTGGCGGCACCGGCTTTGGAATTATGAGTACCGTGATAGCCGTAGAAAGAGGTTGGATTGGAAAAGATACCGCTGTCCGCAGGTTAATAAAAATTGCAGATTTTTTAATTAACGCAGATTGTTACCACGGCATCTATCCGCACTTTATGAATGGAAGAACTGGTAAGACAATTAAGTTTGATCGGCTGGATGATGGGGCAGATATTGTGGAAACATCTTACCTACTGATGGGCCTGTTGTGTGCCAGGGAATATTTTAAAGGAGATACTCCAAGAGAAGTCTACTTAAGAAAACGCATCAATCAAATGTGGGGTGCTGCCAACTGGAAATGGCATACCAATAATCAAAATAAATTGTTCTGGCACTGGAGTCCTAATAACGGGTTCGATATGAACTTCCCGGTGTGGGGCTACAACGAATGCCTGATCACTTATATCATGTCAGCTTCGTCTCAATACCATTCCATTACCACAGATGTTTATAACGGTACCTGGACAGGAAGTGCAGGCTTTAAAAACGGTAAAGAATATTACGGCTACAAGCTTCCGTTAGGTAACTATGATAAAGATAAAGGCGGTCCCTTGTTTTTTGAGCAATATACTTTTCAGGGTATTAACCCTAATGGCTTAACAGACTCACTTGGTAATGATTATTTTCTGCAGGCGAAAAATCATACGCTTATCAACCGGGCTTACTGCATGGAAAATCCTAATAAATTTAAAGGGTATAGTTCCACCTGCTGGGGCTTAACTGCAGGCGATAGTTACAAAGGTTATGTAGCACACAGTCCGGAAAATGACCGTGGCGTAATACAACCAACAGCCGCCATTTCTTCTATGCCGTATACTCCAAAAGAAAGCATGGAAGCATTGAGATTTTTCTATTATGAAATGGGCAATAAACTATGGAGTAAATATGGTTTTGTAGATGGTTTTAGCATTCACCACAATTGGTATGCAAAAAGCCATTTGGCGATAGACCAGGGCCCCATAGTAACGATGATTGAAAACTATCGAACAGGTTTATTGTGGAATTTATTTATGAAAATTCCGGATATACAAAATGGATTGAAAAAGCTAGGCTTTACAACCAGCATGAATAAAAAATAAAATATTGAAACGATTAATTTGCCATATTAATTTCCTATTGCTTTTAACAGCTGCATTGCTATGGAATAGTAACGGCATAAGCCAGGTAAAAAATATTGGCAAAATAATGATTATGGACAACAGCTCAAATGAAATATCATTGAATTGGTAAACATATTTTAAACCTGTTTTTATGCCGCAACAAACATTAACAGCCGAACAGATAGCAACTTATCACAATGATGGTTACCTCATTATCAAAAACTTTTTATCAACCCCGGAGGTAGATAAGTTATACCACATTGCCACCAGCGACGATACCATGCAAAAACATGCTTTCGACCTCAACGATCAATCAGGAAAAAAAACAAAACTCACTTTGTGGTACACGCCCGGAAACGATGCCTACGGCTTGCTTACAAAAAGTAACCGCATGATAGAAAGTGCGAATGCAATTTTAGAAGGCACTGCACCGGTTTGTCATTTTCATAGTAAGTTGATGCAAAAAGAGCCAAAAGTAGGCGGCGCCTGGGAGTGGCACCAGGATTATGGTTACTGGTACAAAAATGAATTCCTATTGCCCAATCAAATGCTCAGCATCATGGTGGCCATTACCGATGCAAGCAAACAAAATGGTTGCCTGCAGGTGATTAAAGGCAGTCATAAAATGGGCCGAATAGAACATGGTTTTGCAGGAGAGCAGATAGGCGCTTCGCAGCATTATGTTGACCTTGCATTAAAAACAATGCCACTGGTTTATGTAGAGATCAATGCTGGCGATGCCCTTATTTTTCACAGCAATTTATTGCATCGGTCAGAGGCCAATACATCTGACAAAGCAAGGTGGAGCCTGATTGCTGTTTACAACCGACGCAGCAATGAACCTTACAACGAACCATCCAAAAGCAGCACTGTTCCATTACAAGCCGTTCCGGACGAAGCATTGCTGCAATGGCAAACAGAAGGTATTAACGATGGTGCCAATTTTTTAGAAAAAGAAAAAGATGAAGCTTTAAAATAATAAAATGAACAAACTATTTTCTAAGGAGCCACTCTGGCAAACCAATGGATTGGTGTTGCTAAGAATCATCACAGGCTTGTTGATGGCCTACCACGGCCTGGAGGTATTTAAGCCGGAACTAATAAAGGGATATTCCAAGTGGGAGTCAATTAAAAAATTACCATTCCCGTTGTTGATGGTATACACTGGCAAGGGCCTCGAATTGGTAACAGGTATTTGTTTGGCAATTGGTTTGTTTACACGAATTGCGGCATTGTTTATGTTTATCAATATGATGTTCATCTGCTTTAAAATTGGTAACGGAAAATTCTATTACGACGATCAGCATCCTTTCATTTTTGCCTTGCTGGCGCTGGTGTTTTTTTTCACCGGACCGGTAAAATTTGGGATAGATAATTTACGCATAAAAAGAAAAAACGATTACAATGCCAGATAGTGCACAAGTCCATATCAATACAAAAGGGAAGACAGAAAACACCTTCGATGCCATTGTTATCGGCAGCGGTATCAGCGGTGGCTGGGCTGCTAAAGAACTGTGTGAGAAAGGGATGAAAACATTGGTACTGGAAAGAGGAAGAAATATCGAACACATCAAAGACTATCCCACCGCCAATTTATCTCGGTGGGAGTTGCCACATCGTGGGGCGATAACGCAAAAAACTAAAAACGAAAATCCATTCATCAGCAGGGCCGCAGGTTATGGCGAAGACACCCAACATTTTTTTGTAAAGGATGCCGACCATCCTTATGTGCAGGAAAAACCTTTTGAATGGATAAGAGGTTACCAGGTTGGTGGTAAATCACTCACCTGGGGAAGGGCATGTGCCCGTTGGAGCGAATTTGATTTCACCGCACCGCAACGGTATGAATACGGGGAATCTTTTCCATTGGTTTATGATGATATCAAAGCATGGTACAGCCATGTAGAAAACTTTATCGGCGTATGTGGCAACAAGGATGGAATTCCCTCTATGCCCGACGGTGAATTTTTACCAGCCTATGAGTTGAATGCTGTAGAGCTTCACCTGCAAAAAGTGTTGAAAGAAAAATTCAACCGGCATTATGTTTCTGGCAGGTGGGCACATATTACAGAACCCAAACAAATTCATATCGACCAGGGGCGCACACAATGCCTCAACAGAAATCTTTGCATGAGAGGCTGTCCGTTGGGTGGTTATTTCAGTTCGGTAAGCAGCACATTACCCTGGGCAAAAAAAACGGGTAACCTAACTGTTCGTCCACATTCAGTTGTGCACTCCATTATTTATGATGAGCAAAAACAAAAAGCCATCGGCGTTCGGGTGATTGATGCCAATACAAAACAGGCAACGGAGTTTTTTGCAAGGATCATTTTTGTAAATGCATCCGCCTTAAATACCAATTTAATTTTATTAAACTCTACCTCCAATCGCTTTCCCAATGGGTTGGGGAATGATAGCGGTAAGCTGGGTAAGCACATTTGCTTTCATAATTACCGTGGAAGTCTCAATGGCAATGTGGATGGTTTTACAGACAAATATTACAAAGTGTCTAAACCGGCAGAATGCATTATTGCCAACTATAGAAACGTAGAAAAAAAAGATACCGATTTTGTTGGCGGCTATGTAGTTTATTCCGGTGCATACAGGGAAAAACTGAGCGATAAAAACATACAACCTTTGCTGGGCACCGAATATAAGGAGGCCATCAGCGAACCCGGCACCTGGGCAGTATACATGTATATGCAGGGCGAAACCATTGCAAAAGAATCCAATCACGTAAGGCTGAGTACAACCGAAAAAGATCAGTGGGGCATTCCGTTACTCATCACATCTGTCGGCTACGATGATAACGATGATAAGATGGTAAAAGATTTTTTGGAACAGGGCACAGCAATGATGGAGGCAGCAGGTTTAAAAAATATCAGCTCAAACGACAACAAGCAACCACCTGGTTTAGATATTCACGAAATGGGTGGTGTACGTATGGGCTACGATCCAAAAACCTCCATGCTTAACGAATGGAATCAACTGCATCATTGCAAAAATGTTTTTGTAACCGATGGTGCCTGCATGACAAGCACCGGCAGTCAAAGCCCGTCAATTTTATACATGGCATTTACGGCAAGAGCAGTTAATCATGCTATAGAAGAAATGAAAAAAGGAAATCTTTAAATAATATTATAATTCAATTATGAAACCAACATTTGTATTTCAATTGAACATCGTTGCGACGCTCCGTTCATCGGCATTGCTACTATTGGGCAAATTAGCGTTGGTAATATTCGTTTGCATATGCTGCCAACTATTCAATCGGAGTTTTGCCCAGATCCCCCCTTTGGGGGGCGGGGGGGCCACCTATTGCAATCCCATTAATATCGACTACGGTTATTCTCCCATTCCCAATTTCAGCGAATGGGGCAGGCATCGTGCCACTGCCGATCCGGTGATTGTAAATTACAAAGGCGATTACTATTTATTTAGCACCAACCAATGGGGGTATTGGTGGAGCAGCGATATGCTCAACTGGAAATTTATTTCAAAAAAATTTCTGCGCCCATGGAACGAAACGCTCAATGGTAACAGGGTATATGATGAATTGTGTGCCCCGGCTGTTGGTATTATTGGCGATACGATGCTTGTATTTGGATCTACCTACACCAACAACTTTACTATTTGGATGAGCACCAATCCCAAAGCAAACGATTGGAAACCATTGGTAGATTCATTTGAACTGGGCGGCTGGGATCCAAGCTTTTTTACCGATGATGATGGCAGGCTGTACATGTACAATGGCAGCAGCAATAAGTTCCCCATGTATGGCATTGAATTAAACAGAAAAACGTTTAAACCCATCGGAACAAGAAAGGAAATGTATTTGCTGGAACCCTGGCGCTTTGGCTGGCAGCGCTTTGGTGAAAACATGGACAATACCTTTTTAGATCCCTTTATTGAGGGTAGTCACATGACAAAATATAAAGGAAAATATTACCTCCAATACGGTGCACCGGGCACCGAGTTCAGCGGTTATGCAGATGGGCTACTGGTGGGTGACCATCCACTCGGGCCATTTGAAGCCACTTCCGATCCGCTGAGTATGAAGCTCGGAGGCTTTGTTCGTGGAGCTGGTCATGGCGCTACTTTTCAGGATAATACTGGTAATTATTGGCATGTATCTACCACGGTTATTTCCGTAAAAAATACGTTTGAACGCCGTCTTGGAATATGGCCGGCAGGCTTTGATAAAGATGGCACTATGTGGTGCAATACTACATTTGGAGATTACCCACATTATCTTCCGGCCCCCCAAGCCTCCCCCAACCCCTCCAAAGGAGGGGCTTTAGACCCTGCGAATTCTGAAAAGCTTTCCGAATTCGCAGGAAGCCAGAACCCCCCTTTGGGGAGCAGGGGGGCTGTTTGGATGCTACTCAATTACAACAAACCCGTACAGGTATCCTCCACACTTGGAGGGTATCATCCAAATAATGCTGTTGATGAACTGGCCAAGACCTATTGGAGCGCCACCTCCGGCGATAAAGGTGAATTTATACAAACAGACCTCGGGAATGTATCAACAGTGAATGCGGTGCAAATAAATTATGCAGATCAGGATGTAAGTTTCTCCAAAGAAATCGATAGCATCTTTTTGGGAAAGACGATTGGTTTATATCATCAGTATAAATTGTACTCCTCTGTCGATGGGAAAAAATGGACGTTGTTGGTAGATAAAAGTAATAATAAAACCGATGTGCCGCATGACTATATAGAACTGTCTAAACCAGTACAGGCAAGGTTCATTAAAATGGAAAATATTCATATGCCAACAGGCAAGTTTGCCATTAGCGGCTTAAGGGTATTTGGAAATGGTAATGGAGAAAAACCAGATACAGTTAAAACGTTTATTGTGTTACGTACAGAAAAAGACAAACGAAGTGCCTTTATTAAATGGCGGCCCGTAGACAATGCTTTTGCCTACAATATTTATTATGGCACAAGTCCAGATAAATTGTACACCTGCATTATGGTTCATTCAAACAATGAATATTGGATGAAAGCAATGGACTCTCAAAAGACTTATTATTTCAGCATTGAGGCGGTTAACGAAAATGGGGTGGGTAAAAAATTTGAAACAATAAAAATAGAATAGATTGGGATGGATTACTGATTGGTTAAATAAATGGTATTAATTCATAGGGCGTTGCCCTATGCTAAGGTGTTTCGCCATTTCAGGGCTAATAAGGGACCAATTAAACAAAGCCCTGAAAGGGCGAAACACTTTAGGGATTGAAACAGAAAAAATTAAACAAGCCCTGAAAGGGCGAAATATTTTAACCCAGGGTAAAACCCTGGGGTCTCAATCACAAATGATTAATAAAGCGCTGAAAGGACGAAATAGTACCCCTGGTTTAAAAGAAAAAATATTAAATAATGTAAAAAACAACCAACATGCCGCAATCATTGACCCTGCTTTGTACTCATCTGATATTCAGTACAAAATACCGGCAGCCAATCATTGATAATATAATTGAGTCATCGCTTCATGCATATCTTGGTGCTGTTTGTAAAGAATTGGATTGTCTGCCCGTTAAGGTAGGTGGCTATACTGATCATGTTCATATTTTATGTTTACTGTCAAAAAAAATTGCATTGATGGATTTATTGGAAGAAGTAAAAAAACGTTCTTCTAAATGGATTAAAACGCAAGGTGATGCATACCATCAATTTTATTGGCAAAATGGGTACGGGGCATTTTCAGTAAACCCATCCCAATTGGATGTAGTGATAAAATATATTTCGAATCAACACGAACATCATAAAAAAGTCAGTTTTCAAGATGAATACAGGGCATTTTTAAAAAAGTATAAGGTGGATTTTGATGAAAGATATGTTTGGGATTAGGGGATTAGTTTATTCTTATTGTCTTGGATTTTACAATTGGGTGTTTCGCCCTTTCAGGGCTGTTAAAAAAATCGTTATTCAATCTCAAAATGTACTATAAATATGACTAAAAAATTATCATACATATTGCTTTGTACACTATGCTTTATAGGCGGCGTTGGTGTTGATAAAATAGTTGCGCAAGACACAACCTTTCCCTTCCATAAAGAGATAAGGGCTTTTAAAAAGCTGGATAGTATGAGCTTTCCGCTAAAGTATACCATACTTTTTGTAGGCAGTTCTTCTTTCACAAAATGGAAAGATGTACAGGAATATTTTCCTCAACAAACCATTATTAATCGTGGCTTTGGAGGTTCCTCTTTTCCGGATGTAATTCGTTATTATAGAGAGGTAATATTTCCTTACAAGGCAAAGCAGGTGGTGATCTATTGTGGTGAAAATGACCTGGCTGCATCAGACACAGTAACTGCCCAATTGGTATTTCAGCGGTTCAAACAATTATTTACCATCATCAGAAAAAATGACCCATCAGTTTCGCTGGCATTTGTTTCAATCAAGCCAAGTCCAAGCCGCAGACATTTGTGGCCAAAAGTGGAATCGGCAAATCAACTCATTAAAAATTATCTTACCACCAAAAAGAAAACTGCTTTTATTGATGTGTATCATCCCATGTTTAACAAAGATGGAACGGTAATGAGTGAAATTTTTCTGGAAGATAGTTTGCACATGAATGCCAAAGGATATAGGATATGGCAGAAAATAATTAAACCTTACTTAATTAAATGATCATTATGAAATTAAAAATGATTGCAGCCTTTTATTGTATGTTGTTTTGTGGTGGCCTTGCTGCACAAAGCAATTTACAGTTGGCATCTCCGGATGGCAAGATTGTATTTTCATTTTCATTGCAAAAAAATAAACCGCAGTATGCTGTCGCATTTAATAAACAGGCACTGATCAAAAATGCTTCACTCAATTTAGTTTTTGATGATGGTAAGCCCTTTGAAAGTTGTGTAATAAAAAGTGCGCCTGCTTTTTCAAACGGCATTGAAAGGTATAAACTGGTGGTAGGTAAAACGGCGGCTGTGGATCAACCCTATAAAAAAGCAGTCATTTTTTTACATGGGGCAAACTATGATGTAAACATGGAAGTAAAAGCATTTAATGATGGCATCGCATTCCGCTATGTATTTCCAGAACAAAAAAATAAATCAACTTTTACACTTATAGAAGAGCAAACACAATTTAACCTGGCTGGAGATCCAGTTGTAAAAGCATTGCTGTTGCCAAATTTCACCACATCACATGAAGGGCTTTATACCACATCAGCTTTCAGTAATATTCAGAATGATACATTAATGGATATGCCTGCGCTGTTCCAGTTTCCCAATCATACATTCATAGCAATTACGGAAGCTGCGTTGCTGGATTATGCAGGAATGTACCTGATAAAACGAAACGGCATACTCACAAGTCAGCTATCCCCATTGCCTACTCCTTTAGTGGATGGGAAAATAAAAGTAAAAGCGAAGTTGCCGCATCAAAGTCCCTGGAGGGTACTATTGATCGGGGATCGTATCGGTGCTTTAATAGAATCCAATATTTTGACAAGTCTTAGCCCGGCATGCGCCATCAAAGAAACCGGCTGGATAAAAACCGGCACCACCACTTTTCCCTGGTGGAATGGAACGATTATACCCGACACCAATTTTGCCGTGGGTAATAATTTTGAAACCAATAAATATTACATAGATTTTTGTGCAGCTAACAATGTGTTATATCATACTGTGGTGGAAGCCAATGGGCATGAATGGTACACAAACGACGGCGATGGCTACCAACCCGGAAATAATTTTGATGTAACAAAGCCGGTTGGATGGTTAGATATGAAACAGGTTTGTGACTATGCAAAATCAAAAGGAGTTGGAGTGAGAGTGTGGGTTCATTGGAAAGCATTGTATCCAAAATTAGATACCGCTTTTGCCATATTTGAAAAATGGGGACTGAGTGGTATGATGGTTGATTTTATGGATCGGGATGACCAGGCGATGGTAAACATTCAAACAGAAATTTTAGAGAAAGCAGCAAAGCATCATTTGCATATTCAGTTTCATGGGGCATATAAACCAACCGGGTTAAGCCGCATGTATCCGAATGAATTTACCAGAGAGGGCACCTTGAATTATGAATGCGATAAATGGAATGACCTGGTTACACCAGATGCTGATCTCAACATTGTATTTACAAGAATGCTGGCTGGCTCTACAGATTATCACCTCGGTGGTTTCAGGGCTTTTGGAATGCCTGGCTTGAATGGCAAAGGTGCTTTTAAAGTACAAAACACAAGGCCGCTGGTTATGGGTACCCGTTGCCATATGCTGGCTATGTATGTGGTGCTGGAAAATTACCAGGGCATGTTATGCGATTATCCTGAAGCCTATATTGGCCAGCCAGGTTTTGAAGTATTGCAACACATCCCCACTACCTGGGATGAAACACAGGTACTGGATGCAAAAATTGATGCGTATGTTTCTATTGCAAGGCGAAAAGGAAATGATTGGTACATCGGTACCATTTCCAACCATGATAGTCGTGAGTTGGATGTTAATTTAATTTTTTTACCAGCAGGAAAATATACAGCAACTGTTTACAATGATGCAGCAGATGTAAACATTAATTCCAATCATCTTGCAAAAGAAATAAAGCAGGTAGATAATTCTATGCAATTAAAAATAACGGTATCACAGGGCGGTGGCAATGTGATCATTTTAAATAAAAATTAGTAAGAACAATAAAACAGCTACAAATGAAAAGAACATTGTTATTGATTGCAGTATTTACGATGGGCCAGTTGGTAAATGCCCAAACTATGCCTGCGGTAAAACCAGCAGATGCTAAAATGAAACCCTTCATTGATGCACTCATGAAAAAGATGACCATTGATGAAAAGATCGGGCAACTAAATTTACCCGGCAGTGGCGACATTGTAACCGGGCAGGCCTCCAGCTCAGATATAGGTAAAAAGATTCGGGACGGCAAAGTAGGTGGCTTATTCAATATTAAATCGGTGGCTAAAATTAAAGCCGTACAAAAAGTAGCGGTGGAAGAAAGTCGCTTAAAAATTCCAATGCTTTTTGGAATGGATGTAATACATGGTTATGAAACGGTGTTTCCAATACCGTTGGGATTAAGTTGTACATGGGATATGAAAGCTATAGAACGCAGCGCACAAATAGCCGCACAAGAAGCCAGTGCAGATGGCATCAACTGGACGTTTAGTCCCATGGTAGACATTGCCCGAGATCCACGCTGGGGCCGTATTGCAGAGGGTAATGGCGAAGATGCTTATCTCGGCAGCCGCATTGCAGAGGCAATGGTAAGAGGCTACCAGGGAAATGATCTTTCCAAAAATAACACCATCATGGCCTGTGTAAAACACTATGCAATGTATGGTGCTGCCGAAGCAGGTAGAGATTACAATACTACCGACATGAGTCGTTTAAGAATGTACAATGAATATTTGCCACCCTATAAAGCTGCTGTAGATGCTGGCGCCGGAAGTATAATGGCGTCATTTAATGAAGTAGATGGTATACCGGCCACGGCTAGTAAATTTTTAATGACCGATGTATTAAGAAAACAATGGGGCTTTAAAGGATTTGTTGTAACGGATTACACAGGTATAATGGAACTAGAGGCCCATGGAATGGGTGATTTTAAAACTGTGTCGGCGCTGGCAATGAACGCCGGAATTGATATGGACATGGTAAGTGATGGTTTTTTGTTAACGCTGAAGAAATCAGTGCAGGAAGGCAAAGTGCCAATGGCGCAGTTGGATGCAGCCTGCAGAAGGATTTTAGAAGCAAAATATAAGTTGGGATTGTTTGCAGATCCGTTCCGGTATTGCAATGAAGAAAGAGCTAATACAGAAATATTTACCGATGCCAGCCGCAAAGAGGCAAGGGCAATTGCAACACAAAGTTTTGTGTTGCTGAAGAACGAACCCTACCCTTTGGGCGGGGCAGGGGCGGGCCTATTGCCACTAAAAAAATCGGGTACCATTGCACTGATTGGCCCAATGGCAAACAACAAGGAAAATATGCCCGGCACCTGGAGTGTAGCCGCAGACTTTACAAAACCGATCACCGTATTGGAAGGATTACAAAATGCTGTTGGGGGCAGTGCCAGAATCGTTACTGCCCTGGGTGCTAACCTGGATCAAGACAGTTTGTTTGAAATACGAGCCGGCATGTTTGGTAAATCTTTTAAGCGGGATAGCAGGCCAGCACAGCAGATAATTGACGAAGCGGTGGCATTGGCAATGAGCAGCGATGTGGTAGTAGCCGCTGTAGGCGAAAGTGCCGAAATGAGTGGAGAATGCAGCAGCCGCAGCAGTATAGAAATACCACAATCGCAAAAAGATTTATTGATGGCTTTAGTAAAAACAGGGAAGCCTGTTGTATTGGTTTTATTTACCGGACGACCGCTGGCGCTCAAATGGGAAAATGACAATATACCAGCCATTTTAAATGTATGGTTTGGTGGTACCGAAGCTGGCAGTGCTATTGCGGATGTAGTGTTTGGTGATGTAAATCCTTCAGGAAAATTAACTACCACCTTTCCCCAGAATATTGGACAAGTTCCAATTTACTACAATCATAAAAATACCGGCCGGCCATTAGGAAAAGGTAAATGGTTTGAGAAATTTAAGAGCAACTACCTTGACGTAACCAACGAACCGGTTTATCCTTTTGGCTACGGCTTGAGTTACAGCAGTTTTGCTTACAGTGATGTGAAGCTTAGTGAAACAACAATGAAGTCAGGTAAAAATATCACAGCTACTATAAACGTCACCAATACAAGCAATGTAGATGGAAAAGAGGTGGTGCAGTTGTACATTCGGGACATGGTGGGCAGCATTACAAGGCCGGTGAAAGAATTAAAAGGCTTTCAAAAAATAGAATTGAAAGCTGGCGAAACAAAAACAGTAACATTTAATATCAGTATAAACGATTTAAAATTTTACAACAGCGATTTAAAATTTGTAGCCGAACCTGGAGATTTTAAAGTGTTTATAGGTGGTAACAGCAGGGATGTAAAAGAAGCATCGTTTAAATTATTGTAAAATCAATTCTTAAAATCAGCGCCATGTTTCAAAATAAAATGCTATTTATTGTCAGCAGCTTTTGTACTGTAGTATTGCTATTTGCCTGCTCCTGCTCAAAATCTTCTACAGGTACTTCGCCTGCCCCTGTGCCGCCTGTGGTGGCTAACAATGATGTTGATTTTTGGATTACTACCCCCGATCAGATTACACTGTTGCAAAAACAAAATACAATCCTTTCTTTTAGCACCGTTGCAAATACCCATGCCTCTATTGAGGTTGACAGTACCCAAACCTATCAGACAGTAGATGGATTTGGCTTTACACTTACAGGTGGCAGTGCTACTCTCATCCGGCAGTTAAGTGCGGCAAACAGGGCTGCATTATTGCAGGAGTTATTTGGTAACAGCAGCAACAGTATCGGCCTTAGTTATTTACGGCTTAGTATTGGTGCATCGGATTTGAGTGCTTCTGTTTTTAGTTATGATGATATGCCGGCAGGACAAACAGATATCAATCTTACCAACTTTTCACTATCTCTTGATACGGTAGATCTGATCCCATTATTAAAAGAAATTTTACTCATCAACCCCAATATAAAAATTCTTGGTTCGCCTTGGAGTCCGCCGGTTTGGATGAAAGATAATGCCAACTCTAAGGGAGGTAGTTTGCTGCCGCAGTATTACAGTGTGTACGCTAATTATTTTGTAAAATACATACAGGTAATGAAGGCAAACGGCATTGCGATAGATGCAGTTACCTTACAAAATGAACCACAGCATGGCGGCAATAACCCCAGTATGGTGATGTCTGCGCTGCAACAGGCAGCGTTTGTAAAAACCAATATCGGACCTGCTTTTCAGGCTGCAGGCATTAACACAAAAATTATTGTTTGGGATCATAATTGCGATAACCCCAACTATCCCATAACGGTACTCAATGATCCTGCTGCAAAGGCATTTATTGATGGCAGCGCTTTTCATTTATACGCAGGAGATATCAGCGCCCTTAGCACTGTTCGCAATGCGCATGCTGATAAGAACCTGTATTTTACAGAGCAATGGACGGGTGCCAAAACCAGTTTTGAAGGCGATTTTAATTGGCATATAAAAAACGTAATTATTGGTTCCATGCGCAACTGGAGTAAGATTGCACTGGAGTGGAATCTGGCCAACGATCCGTCGTATGGGCCCCACACACCCGGCGGCTGTACCGAGTGTAAAGGGGCTTTAACGATTGGTACGGGTGTTACTAGAAATGTAGCCTATTACATCATTGCACAGGCATCTAAATTTATACCGGCTGGTTCTGTTCGTATTGCAAGTACTACCTTGGGCAGTCTTTCAAACGTAGCATTCAGCACCCCAGCCGGTAAAAAAGTATTATTGGTATTAAATGAAGATGCAGCACCTGCAACTTTTAATATACGTTTCAAAAATAAATGGGCAATTATTACAATGCCTGCTGGGTCCGCAGGTACCTTTGTATGGTAAACCAACATCTCAATTTTAATAGCCATAAATTTTACAATAAAACATCATTATGAAAAAAATATTTTTTATCCCTTTAATTGCATTCGCCGTAGCAGGGATACAGCCAGCAGCAAAAGCACAATCTGCCAAAAAAACAAAACCCTTTTCAACCATGGGAAAAACGATCGCAGCATACACAACCGCAGCAGGTACTGCACTAAGATTATCACCCACAAATACAGCTTCATTTAAAGAAATGGGGCAGCCGGTTGAAACACAGATTTGTGTTTTTGTAAATCCGGAAAAAACCTTTCAAACATTTTTTGGTATCGGCGCAGCCCTAACCGATGCAGCTGCCGAAACCTATTTTAAACTTCCCCAAAACAAGCAACAAGAATTATTGAAAGCTTATTTTGATAAGAAAGATGGTATTGGCTACAGCATTGCAAGAACAAATATTAACAGTTGCGATTTTAGCAGCAACAGTTATACTTATGTAGCTGATAATGATAAGGACTTAAAAACTTTTGATATAGCACCCGACAGAAAGTTTAAGATCCCTTTTATTAAAGCTGCTACGGCTGCTGCCGGTGGTAAACTCAATTTGTTCGCAAGCCCCTGGAGTCCGCCATCCTGGATGAAAGACAACAATGACATGCTGCACGGAGGCCATTTAAAAAAAGACTATTACAGCAGTTGGGCCAACTACTTTACAAAGTTTATAAAGGCCTATGAAAAAGAGGGAATGCCTGTATGGGGTATCAGTATTCAAAACGAACCCATGGCAAAGCAGATATGGGAAAGTTGTATTTATACTGCAGAAGAAGAACGGGATTTTTTAAAAAACAACCTTGGCCCTGCAATGGAAAAAGCCGGCCTTAAAAGTAAAAAAATTATTGTATGGGATCATAACCGTGACCTGATGTTTCAACGGGCACAAACTTATTTTGATGACCCCAAGGCCGCTAAATATGCCTGGGGCATTGGCTTTCATTGGTACGAGGACTGGAGTGGCGGACAACCGATGTATGAAAATGTAAAGCTGGTGCATGAGGCTTATCCGGATAAAAGCATCATGTTTACCGAAGGCTGTAATGAGAAGTTTATGCCCACCCGGTTAGATGACTGGAAGCTGGGTGAAAGATACGGTCGTTCTATGATCAACGATTTTAATAACGGCATGGGCGGCTTTACAGATTGGAATATTTTACTGGATGAAACCGGCGGACCCAACCATGTGGGTAATTTTTGTTTTGCTCCCGTACATGCCGATACCAAAACCGGGCAGCTGGTTTATACAAATGCATTTTATTACATCGGGCAATTCTCTAAGTTTATACAGCCCGGCGCAAAAAGAATTTCCAGTAGTGCCAGCCGCAGCGAATTGTTGACAACAGCTTTTCTAAACCCTGATGGAAAAACAGTAGTGATTGTAATGAACCAGGGCGATAAAAAAACCGAATATAATTTATGGATAAATGGCAATGCTGCGGCTTTAACAGCATTACCACATTCCATGGCTACACTGATATTTTAATAAAATAAAAATTTGTTATGAAAATAAAATTCATTTTTATCTGCTGTCTTTCTTTGGTAATAACCAGCCTACAGGCACAGGATAAATCGCTGTACAAAAAAGAAATTTTTACAGTAAACAACGACACCCTGCCCTACCGAATTTTACTGCCGCAGCATTACGATGCATCAAAAAAATACCCGTTGATACTGGTGCTGCATGGTGCCGGCGAAAGGGGCAATGACAATGAAAGTCAGTTGGTGCATGGATCAACGTTGTTTTTAAGAGATAGCATCCGGGAAAAATATCCTGCCATTGTTGTTTTTCCTCAATGTTCTGCAAGCAGTTTTTGGAGCAATGTAAAATTTGATCGGGATGCCTCCGGCAAAAGAAGCTTCAACTTCCAGTCAAAAGGCGCACCAACCATTGCGATGGACCTTGCACAGCAACTGTTAAAAAAGATTATCCATGATTACCCGGTCAATAAAAAACAAATTTATGTTGGCGGCTTATCAATGGGCGGCATGGGAACCTTTGAAATTGTAAGAAGAAACCCTAAACTTTTTGCGGCTGCATTTCCTATTTGCGGCGGAGCGGAGCCTTCCACAGCGGGCAAACTAAAAAAAGTGAAATGGTGGGTTTTTCATGGCGCTGTAGATGATGTGGTGCCACCAGAATGGTCGGTGAAAATGGTGGACGCATTGACGGCTGTAAATGCAGACGTAAAATTTTCTTTGTACCCCGGAGTGAATCACAACAGTTGGGACAATGCTTTTGCAGAACCAACTTTTTTATCATGGTTGTTTTTAAACAGCAAATAGTTAATTTTTGCTTGCATATTCTACGGGTTAAAACGGGATGTTTGAAAGAATTGCTGTTTCTGCAACATTAATAAGCAGAAAGCGGGAGTATATTGCTGATCTTATTTTGACAGCATTTTTAAAAAAGAAAAAAATTGTTTCAATGGCAGCAATTAAAAATATCATTTTCGATTTAGGCGGTGTATTATTAAACATTGATTACCATAAAACGGCCAATGCTTTTAAAGCACTTGGTGCAAATGATTTTGACTCCTTTTATTCGCAGACTGGGGCAAATGAATTATTTGAGATGCTTGAAACCGGTAATATTTCGGAGGATGATTTTTACAAAGCGATGAAGCCTCATTGCCAGCCGGGAACCACCAACGAGCAAATGCAAACCGCCTGGAATGCCATCCTGCTCGACTTCCGGATGGAGAGTCTTCGTTTTTTATCAGAGAAAAAAGAACAGTACAACCTCTATTTACTGAGCAATACAAACAGCATTCATCACACTGCATTTCACGAGGCATTTACAAGGGTAACCGACCTCACTAACTTTGATGATTATTTTAAAAAAAGTTATTATTCCCACACCATGCATCGCCGCAAACCTTATGCTACCACCTACGAATTTGTTTTGCAGGATGCCGGTATTGCTGCACAGGAAACCTTGTTTATTGATGACTCAATCGTAAATATTGAAGGGGCGAAACAAACAGCATTGCAACTGCATTTGCTTTTGCAGGGAGAAAGAATTGAAGGATTGGGGTTGTAAGTTGCAGCAAGCTTTTTAACCGTAAAGGTATCCGGAGCGATGGTATTGATAATGACCCCGGCACGTGCGTCCCCCTACCGTTAATACCGCATCAATTGCTCCACCGATTTATCGAGCCGGCTATAGGCCATAAAGTTTTTTTCCAGCTCCATGTTAAATGGAATGGGTGTGTCAAGGCTTGCACATCTTAACACCGGGGCATCTAACAACTCAAAACAATGCTCTGCAATCCATGCGGCAATGTCACCGCCAATTCCGCCGGTGAGGCTGTCTTCGTGTAATAGCAAGACTTTGCCGGTTGCTGCAACAGCGGTTTTAATTGCATCATAATCCAGTGGTAAAAGCGTTCTTAAATCGAGGATATAAATGGAATGTTGCGGATGGTTTTTAGAATAATCCATCGCCCAATGCACAGCAGCGCCATAAGTAATAATGCTGATATCATTGCCGGGCTGAACCAATCTTGCTTTACCAATTTCAGTTTCGTAATATTCATCCGGAACGGGGCCGCTAACGCTTCTATACAGTGCCTTGTGCTCAAAAAACAACACAGGGTTTGGGTCGTTGATAGCTGCTATCAGCAATCCTTTTGCATCGGCAGGGGTGGATGGATATACTACTTTTAAACCCGGGGTATGTACAAACCATGCCTCATTGCTTTGGCTATGAAACGGGCCTGCACCTACGCCGCCGCCTGTTGGCATACGAATCACCACATCTGCATTTTGTCCCCAGCGATAATGTATTTTAGCAAGGTTATTAATAATCTGGTTAAAGCCTACGGTGGCAAAATCTGCAAACTGCATTTCCATCATGGCTTTGTAACCTTCCATACTTAATCCTAGGGCGGCACCTACAATAGCGCTTTCGCAAATGGGCGTATTACGTACCCTTGCTTTACCATACTTTTCTACAAATCCTTCTGTAATTTTAAAGGCACCACCGTACTCGGCAATATCCTGGCCCATCAATATTAAATTGGGGTGCTTATCCATGCTCATTTGCAGGCCATCCTTAATACCATCTATAAAACGTTTTTCGCTGGATGGCCGTTCGTTGGAAATTGCAAACCTGCCGGTGCGTTGCACAGGTGAAATAACGGTTTCGCTTTTTGCATACACATCATTCACTTCTTCCTGTGTATTTGGGATAATAACGAGTGAGTCAAATCCAATTTTTAATTCAGCATCGATGTATTCTTTAAATTCATTCTGAATTGCTGCCAGGTCATTTTTACTCAAAATATTTTCACCCAGCAGGTAGGTTTCGTAATTTTTAACAGGGTCTTTTTGTTGCCACAGATCAAACAAATGTTTGGGTACATATTTTACGCCGCTGGCTTCTTCATGACCTCTCATTCTGAATGTCATGCATTCAATCAAATAAGGTTTTTGATTTTCGATACAATAGTCACGCACACCTTTAATGGTGTCGTATACTTCTAAAATATTATTGCCATCAATCCGGATGCCTTCCATGCCGTAGCCCTTGGCCCGCTCGGCCAAACTAAAACAACGGTACTGTTCACTTACCGGTGTGCTTAGTCCGTAGCCATTATTTTCAATGATAAAAATCGCCGGTAAATCCCATACGGCAGCCACATTGAGTGCTTCGTGAAAATCACCTTCACTTGTGCCGCCATCGCCGGTAAAAGCGAGCGATACTTTAGCCTGTTCGCTAAGTTTATAGGCCAATGCAACGCCATCTGCAATGGCCATTTGTGGTCCAAGGTGGCTGATCATTCCGCAGATATGGTGCTCCTTGCTACCAAAATGAAAACTGCGTTCACGCCCTTTGCTGTATCCATTTTTACTGCCTTGCCATTGTTTTATTAATTTACTGAGCGGCATGTCCCGACTGGTGAATACACCGAGGTTCCGGTGTAGGGGCATTATCCATTCATCTGCCTGCAAGGCCATAGTAGCGCCTACAGATATAGCTTCTTGCCCAATACCACTAAACCATTTACTTATTTTTCCCTGGCGGAGTAGCACCAACATTTTCTCTTCAATCATCCTGGGCAGCAGTAATTTTTTGTATAACCCGATAAGCGTTTCGTTACTTAAATCTTTTCTGTTAAAGTGCATGGCTTGGCATTATATTTTGGAATGTGAAGGTAGTAAAGGCTAAGCCGAAAAATATTTTTTTACCATCAATTACCCGAATTAATATGAATTGACTGTAGACGTTTTTCCGGGTTGCTTCGATAGGTTTATTCATTCATATTTTTCAAACTAAATATTTAGCCGGCAAAGTCCAATTGCTGAATAGGCAGACTCTATTTTCTTATTTTCATAATAAAAAAAGAAACAAAAAAAGGCTGCATAAAAAAAGAGCTAAAAATTTGAATGTTTGTTTAAGATAAAATTAGCACAAGATGCAGCATGTTACTGAACAGGCTTACAACTTACAAGCTAAAAGCAAATCCAATTATTGGTACATATATTTCATTTCTTAACGACAATCATTTAAATTTTATTAACGCCTTTTTTATGAGGCCATTTTTAAACAAGTGAACTAATATAAGCCTGCCTAAAAATTTATTGACTATTCTTTTTTTCTGTTGAAAAAGCTCTTTTATGTACAAAAGAATTGAAGAAGGAAAGCAGGATGCTGAACAGCATTGCGTAGCCAAAGCTATCTACAGTAAAGCTTTTGATAAAATAAGCTCCTATTAAAACCATAAATGTGTTAATGACAAACAGGAACAAACCCAAAGTAAAGATGGTGGCAGGAAGTGTAAATAATATGATAACAGGTTTTACAACAGCATCTAAAAACCCCAGTACAATTGCAAAAATAATTGCCGTGTAAAAATCATTCATATGAATACCCGGTAAAATTCTGGAAAGGATGAATGCATTTACTGTTGTGATTAATATCTTGAGCAAGAAATTCAATTTTTTTTCACAAAATAACAAATGTAACCCCAGAAAACAAAGTGTATTAATTTTTTTTTACGCTCATAACACCTGGTTTATTTGCCGTTTATAAATTTTTAATGATCGTGTCTTATCCGGGAATTTTTTTCTCTCTGCTACTCAATTAATTTTCTGTGTGTTCTAAAACAGGTGCCTTTAAATAGGGCTACCAAATGTTGTTGCTGATTGCTGATGCTTACCTGGTACAAACCGGTTGATTTACCATTGTGCAGTTCTTTCGCTTCTGCAATAAGTATGTCGCCCACCTGTACCGGTTTTAAAAAATTAATGGATGTGTCGAGTGCAACGGATAATACATTGCGGTTGTTACAGGCAAATGCAAAGGCACTATCTGCCAGCGAAAATGCAATGCCACCGTGCACAATGCCAAGTCCATTCATCATCTCTTTCCGAACGGTCATTTTTATTTTACTGTATCCTTCGGCTATTTCTATAACCTCTATTCCCAGCCACTGCGAAAAGAGGTCATCTTTTAATATTTGGGTTACTACTTGTTGGGGAGTGTGGGGCATAGCAGGTTGAGTTGATTTGGTTGATAGAATCGTTAAAAAAACATTTTATTTTGTGCAATTGCTTTTCCATCTAATCTCCCCTAAACTTTGCTTCCCTTTTCTCTAAAAAAGAATTGATACCTTCTTTGTAGTCGTTTGTAGCGGCAGCCTTTTGCTGAAATTCATCTTCCAGTAATAATTGCTCCTCCCACGAGTTGGTGAACGATTTACGCAGGGCGTATTTGGTATAAGCCAGTGCTTTGGTAGGCATTTGAGCCAGGGTAGATGCAAGTTTTTTACTTTCTTCTTCAAAAGTTTCAGCAGAAAATACTTTATAAATCATACCCATTTTTTCTGCCTCTGCGGCAGGTACTTTTTCACCGGTCAGCATTAAGGCGCTTGCTTTTTGCCAGCCAATCAATCTTGGTAAAGTATAGGTACCACCACTATCGGGAATTAATCCTATTTTACTGAATGCCTGTATAAAGGAAGCGTTTTCAGCAGCCACCACAATATCACAACACAAGGCAATATTAGCTCCGGCGCCAGCCGCCACACCATTAACGGCGCAAACCACCGGGATAGCAATTTCCCTGATCTTTTTTACAATCGGGTTGTAATGCTCAGCTAATATCCGGGCCATTTCGATGGCGTTATCTCCGGTAAGTTCACCAATATCCTGACCAGCACAAAAGGCTTTACCAGCTCCTGTTAAATAAATGGATCGAATGCTGATATTGGTAGCACAGTCATCCAATATTTGTTGCAGCAGCAACGCCATCTCCCTGTTAAATGAATTGAATTTATCGGGCCTGTTTAAGGTAATGGAGGCTACACCGTTATTAATTTCAAATTGAATGGATGGCATGCTTACTATTTTATAAAATGAAGATATTATTACACTTATTGCAGCGTTTGATTAATGACATTTAAAGTAATCGAATGGCTCTTTGCAATCATCGCATTGATACAAAGCTTTACAGGCTGTGCTACCAAATTCACTAATGCGATTTGTGTGATAAGAATTGCACCGGGGGCATTGTACCGCTTCATGAGGTGCAAACAGATCATTGTTGCAAACCTGCTGCCTTACATTGGGGGGCGCAATTCCATATACTTTTAGTTTTTCTTTTCCGGCTTCACTCATCCAGTCGGTTGTCCACGCCGGGGAAAGCACAGAAGTTACTGCTACATTTTTATAACCATGTTCTGCCAATGCCATTTTAATGTTCATACTAATCATGTCCATAGCAGGGCAGCCGGTGTAAGTGGGTGTAATGATGATTTCCAGGCCGGTAGCCCCCTCTTTATTCGCTAAAGTTTGGGAAGGAATGTGCCTTACACCTCTTACAATTCCGAGGTCAAGAATGGAAAGCACGGGTACTTCCGGATCGCAAACTGTTTCTAGAATTTCCCAAATCATGGCCTCCCGAAACTCCTCCGGCGGAGGAACTTTTGAAGACCCTGTAATGTCGTTCATCTTGCTGCAGTTGTATGAACTGAAATCTTGCATATT
>JANYCA010000123.1 GCA_025360525.1 Chitinophagaceae bacterium
CTGCAAACCCTCCGGGATAATGGTACACTCCCTTACAGCCGTATCAATGGCAAGTTTTATTATAAAGTTGCTGACATAGAAAACCTGTTGGAATCCAATTACTCACAATCAAAACCAACAGACAATGGAAATAAGTAAAGATGCCATCTTGAATAAAACACATTACGGGCTGAATATTTATTCCCATGTGTTGGGCCAATACTATCCGGGTAATACAGTCCTTTCCCTTTCGGGAAGGGACTGCCAACCCACTAAGAATCCATTCAATGACAACAAACCAACATTGAAAATTCAGATAGTAAATAATTGTGCAGAGCATTATGATTTGGAGAACAGCATCAGCAAAGGCGATGCTTTTGACTTTGCTGCACTGCATTACAATTTGCAGGGTGAAGAACTTAACGAAAAGCTGAATGAAGAACTCAACCTGCGTATCGGAAAGCAATCAACCTTTTACAACAATGCAATTGTACCAATAGTAGCTTCGCAACCGCGGCCAATAAAAATTCCCATTCCTGTTTTCAACTATTTCAAAGCACCGGTAACAAACACGGTCCCTCACAGGGAAATCAATTTGTTGCAAGTATATCACTTGCTGCAAGGCAATGCTTTTGCGGAGTGTACAAATGCACTCCGCAGCATTGACGACAAACAGGAGGCAAGAAAATACAAGGCATCTGTATTTGATTATGTAACCTTTTCAGGAACATTTTCAAAACGCAATGACAAATCATTGCTCAGGCATTCAGGATTAATAACAGTCGACTTTGATCACATTGATAATGTTCCTGAATTAAAAGCCAGGCTTTTAGCGGATGAATATTTTGAAACAGAATTACTGTTTTTTTCTCCTTCCGGCGATGGCTTAAAATGGGTAATTCCCATTGATCTAACTAAGGCAAAGCAACAGGATTTTTTCAAAGCTGTTGCCAATTACATCAGGCATACTTACCAGCTAGAAGTTGATCAGTCTGGCAAAGATGTTTCGAGAGCCTGCTTCTTACCACAGGATGCAGCGCCATTTATCAATCCTAAATATTTATAATAATGGACAAAAAGATATTCAATCCGCTGGAATGGTTGGAACAATCGGGCCAGCAAAAAATAAATACAGATCCGCCGGTAATAAAAGCCAATACAGATGTGAATGCAAATGCGGATGCAGAAGAAATCGAAAGTATCATTCAGCAAATTGAAACAAAGCAAATAGACATTGCAACCCCTTACAGCGATTGGCGGGATATTGGCTTTGCTTTAGCAGATGGCTTTGGTGAATCTGGCAGAGATTATTTTCACCGCATGAGTAAATTTTATCCAGCCTATACTGCAAACGAATGTGAAACACAATATAACAATTGCCTGAAGGCAAACGGACAGGGCATTACCCTGAAAACATTTTTCTTTCATGCAAAGCAAGCAGGCATTAACATTAAAAAGCCCCTCCCTCTCGGGGAGGGGCCTCAATTGCCAACTTTGCCTGATACTATATTTCCGCAGCTTCCGGAGTTTCTGCAAAAGGTGGTAAAGATTGCATCCTTTAATGAAGAACGGGATATTTTATTGCTGGGTACTATCGTTACACTCAGTGCCTGTTTTCATAAACTCTTTGGCATTTATGATGGCAAAAAAATTTACTCCAATATGTACATATTCATCACTGCCCAGGCATCAGCAGGCAAGGGCAGGTTGGTTCATTGCAAGCAGTTGGTAAAACCTATACACAAGTATATGAGAGAACAGGCCAAGTTGCTAAAGCAACAGTTTGAATTGGAAATGATGGACTACAACGAAAAGAAAGGGAAAGACCCCAATGCAGAAAAACCCGGCAAGCCACCGGAAAAAATGTTGTTCATCCCTGCCAATAATAGCACCACCGGGGTTTTCCAATTGCTGTTCGACAATGATGGCAGAGGACTAATGTTTGAAACCGAAGGCGATACCCTGGCACAGGCATTTAAAACCGATTATGGAAATTATAGTGATGGGTTCCGCAAAGCATTTCATCACGAAACCATTTCTTATTATCGCAGAACCGATAGGGAATATGTAGATATTGAAAGCCCCTGCCTTTCAGGCATGTTCACCGGAACACCAAAGCAGGTTTCAAGTCTCATCCCAAATGCTGAAAACGGCTTATTCAGCCGTTTCATTTTTTACTTCATGAACATTCAACCGGTAGGGAAGAATGTGTTTGCCATTTCTTCTGATAATGGCCTGGATGATTATTTTGACCAGTTAGGAAATGATTTTTTCCGATTGTACCAAACACTGGCAAGCAATCCTGAAATACAATTCTGCTTCACGGCAGAACAACAAGAACAGTTTAATGCCTTCTTTGTACAAATACAAGCTACCTACCTCAGCTTACAAGGTCTAGATTACATGGCAACCATAAGACGATTAGGAATCATTGCTTTCCGCTTCGCCATGATTATGTCTGCTTTGCGGATTATGGAGCATGGAGATTTGCCGGAACGCATTATTTGCGAAGAAAGAGATTTTCAATCTACGCTTGAAATCATCAGGGTATTGGTGAAACATGCCAGCAAGGTATTTTCAGAATTGCCCGTGGATGCACCATTGCCAAAGCGTAAGAACCAAAAGGAAAAGTTTTTGGATGCTTTACCGGCCAGCTTCAACCGGCAGTATTACCTTAAAATTGCCGCCGCCATGTCCATCCCCGATAAAACAGCCGAGGGGTACATTACCATGTTCTCCAAAAAAGGGCTGATTCATCGGGAGAAGCAGGACCATTATCTGAATCTCAATGCAAAGACTGCCCAACCTTCGGCTGGGGAAATTGAGGATTTTAAGGAAGTTCAGGAGGGCATGTAACCTTTTTTTGTTAGGGTATAACCTTACAAGTGCTTATTATTTGTCAGGCTATACCCTGCTATTTATACTTACAGTTATTAGTCTAATTTGCCTGTCCGGCACACTCTCTTCAAATCCTTAGTTTCCTCAATTTCCTTAATATCTGCAATTACCAGTTTAGGGTATGTTATTTTCTTTTGTTATTGGTATATTTGTCAATACTTGACAAGTCAATATTAAAACTATGAACAGTCAATTTGGTGAGCGGATCAGGACACTCAGGGAGAAGCAAAATTTATACTTGCGCCAGGTAGCACCATTGCTTGAAATGGATACAGCTCAACTGAGCAAGATTGAAAAAGGTGTTCGTCAAATAAAAAAGGAGCAGATACCAATCTTAGCGGATATTCTTAAAACCGAAAAAGATGAACTATTAATCCTTTGGTTAGCCGATCAATTATACGATGTTGTAAAAGATGAAAAATTAGCAACTGAAGCAATGCAGGTAGCAGAGAAAAAAATAAATCTAATAAACCGTAAGAAGAAATAATGGCAATTAAGAAATCAGAATTATATAGTAAACTCTGGGCAATGTGTGATGCTCAACGAGGCGGGATGGAACCCAGCCAATACAAGGATTACATATTGGTATTGTTGTTTGTAAAATATGTAAGTGATAAATATGCTAATGATCCCAACGCATTAATAAAGATACCTGTGGGAGGCAGTTTTAAAGACCTTCAGGGATTAAAAGGACAAAAGGATATTGGTGAAAAAATCGACATTGCCATTACGAGATTAGCCAAAGAAAACGATTTGGTGAATGTCATTGATGTAATCAGTTTTCAGGATGAAGAAAAGTTGGGCAAGGGCAAAGAGATGGTTGATAAGCTAACTAAGTTGATTTCCATTTTTGAAGAGTCTGCTTTAGACTTTAGTAAAAATCGTGCTGAAGGAGATGATATATTAGGCGATGCTTACGAATACCTGATGCGGCATTTTGCTTCTGAAAGCGGTAAGAGCAAAGGAGAATTTTATACTCCGGCAGAAGTTAGCCGGGTATTGGCAAAAGTAATTGGCGTAAAAAAATCGGCTAAAGAAAAACAAACCATTTATGACCCTACCTGCGGCTCCGGTTCTCTCCTGCTGAAAGTAGCCGAAGAAGCAGAAACAAAAGTAAATCTTTACGGCCAGGAGAAAACGGTGGTAACTGCAGCCCTTGCCCGGATGAATATGATTTTGCACAATAACCCTGAGGCGGTTATTGAAAAAGGGCAAAGCACCCTTTCAAACCCATTGCATAAAAATGAATTGGGCAATTTAAAAACCTTTGACTTTGTTGTTGCCAATCCACCATTCTCTTCTAAAAACTGGACCGATGGTTTTGATCCGGCCAACGATATTTACAACCGTTTTGAAGCAGAAAAAATACCACCTGCTAAAAATGGCGACTATGCTTTTTTACTGCACATCATTAAATCTTTAAAAAGCAAAGGCAAAGGAGCTTGTATTCTACCGTATGGCGTTTTGTTTCGTGGCAATGTAGAAGCTGAAATACGCAAAAGCCTTATTGAAAAAGGATATATAAAAGGAATCATTGGCTTACCTGTCAATTTGTTTTATGGTACAGGTATTCCCGCCTGCGTTATTGTAATTGACATGGAAAATGCAGCATCATCGAAAGACCTTTCTGATGATGAAAAAGGCATTTTCATGATTGATGCCAGCAAAGGTTTTATTAAAGACGGTAACAAAAACCGCTTACGTGAACAGGATATTCACAAGATTACAGATGTTTTTAACAAGCAAATTAAAGTACCCAAGTTCAGCCGCTTTGTTCCTTACTCGGAAATTAGTAATCCTAAAAACGACTTCAATTTAAATATTCCCCGGTACATTGATAGCCAGGAAATAGAAGACATCCAGGATATAGAAGCTCATTTACAGGGAGGTATTCCCAACGCTGATGTAGAAGCACTGAATGAGTATTGGGAGGTGTATAAAACTTTAAAAGGCGAATTGTTTTCTGCAAGTAAACGAAAACAATACAGTGAGTTAAAAATAACTAAAGACAGCATTAACCAAACCATTTTTAGCCATCCCGAATTTGTAACTTTTAGTAAAGAGATGGATACATTGTTTGCTAGCTGGAAAATCCGCAACACTAAATTCTTAAAAGAATTGACGGTTGGCATTAAACCAAAACAAACCATACACAGCATTTCCGAAGATGTATTGAAAACATACACCGATAAAAAACTGATGGACAAATACGATGTGTACCAGCATTTGATGAATTACTGGAATGAAGTAATGCAGGATGATTGTTATTTAATTGCGGTTGACGGATGGAAGGCAGAACCCTATCGTATTTTGATAAAAAATAAAGCAGGTAAGGAAGTAGATAAAGGATGGGATTGCGACCTGGTTCCAAAATCTGTTTTGATAAACCATTATTCTCCTAAAGAAAAGCAGGCCATAGAAAAGCAGGAAGCACAATTAGAAATTTATGCTGCTGCACTTACTGAATTGGAGGAGGATAATGGAGAAGGCGGTGTATTTGAAGATTTTGAAAAAGTTAATAAGGCTGCCGTACAAAAACGGCTTAAAGAACTGGAGGCCCCAGTAAAAAAGATTCCTAAAAAGAAACTTGAATATGCAATGGTTGCAGAACCGGAAGCGGAATATGAAACCGAAGACAAAGAAAAAAGAATCTTAAAACAATATCTCAAAATAGCAGATGATTATTCAGACCTCAGCAGCATGGTAAAAAATGCAAAAACTGAACTGGATATAAAAACCCTTGCCCGGTACAAAACTTTAACTGAAACTGAAATAAAACAACTGGTGGTGGAGGATAAATGGATGGCAAGCATAGAAAGAAATTTTAAGACAGAAATGGACCGTATAAGCCAACGGCTTACACAACGCATAAAGGAACTGGCAGAACGATACGAAAGTACCTTATCGGTAGTGGCTAATGATGTAATGGATTGGGAGAAAAAGGTGAACGGGCACTTGGTAAAAATGGGGTTTACCCTATAAAAAACGAAACCCACTAGTTTGAATTGCTTCAGGGACTAATGGGAATAAGATGATACAAAACTAAGACAAATATTTGATTTATGCAAACAAAAATCAAAAATAATGAGGTATAGCGACTTTTCAAGTGTAATGACAGCAGCCCGGATGAACCGCTATTTACAGGCTTCTGGGGGCAATTCCCGGAAAGCTATGACACTTTACAGGAAAAACCTGCAATTATCTCAGGAGCTATTTACGGTTATCAGTTGCTTTGAAGTAGCCCTCCGCAACGCAATTGATACAAAATCTGTGCCTGCTTTAGGCAACGATTGGTTAAGAGATGGCGCTGCTGGCGGTGGTATTTTTGATACGCCTAGATGCTACTTAACCCGGCAGAATATAAACACGGCAATAGGCAACTTACACGTTTACAGCCACCACAAATTAGTGGCAGAATTAGGCTTTGGTTTTTGGCGTTTTATGTTTGCTAAACATCAATTTAATGCCACTGGCCGCATTCTGTTAACTGTGTTTCCCTCAAAACCTACATCTACCCCGGCATTGCAATACAACAACATTTATATTTTCCACCAACTGGCCAAACTGAATGATATTAGAAACCGGATGGCTCACCACGAACCCATTTGTTTTTTACCGGGCCTGCCTGTAAAAGATACTACTTATGCCAGGCAGCATTATAACCTGATTTTACAGTTGTTTCAATGGATGCAGATTGATGAAGCTGCTTTGCTTTATGGATTAGATCATATAACTACAGTTTGCAACGAAATAGACGCCCTATGATGCAGGTAGAAGAAAAATATAAACAAACCGAACTTGGTGTAATCCCTTATGATTGGGAAGTAAAAACAATTAACGAAGCTTTTGATGTTTGTAACAACCTCCGTTTACCAATTAGTGAAGATATTAGGAACAAAGTAACCCATCGACCAACCCCGTATAGTAATCTTTACTCCCTTGTAATATTTTTGCCTACCAAAAACAAAGATACATGGCAGCAAGTACCGAATACCGCAACAGGATGTTTTCATTAATAGAAAGCTGGCAGCAAAGTGGC
>JANYCA010000047.1 GCA_025360525.1 Chitinophagaceae bacterium
GTATGCTGCAGCATAATATGGATGTAAAAACCATTGCTGCAAAAGTAGGTAAGAGCGACTATTTTATTCGCCAGCGGATAAAGCTTTGCAGCCTTACCGACGAATGGCAAAAAATATTTTTTGCTAACCGCATAAGCATTACCGATGTTTTAAAAGTAGGCCTGTTTGACAGCGATATTCAAAACGAAATTTTAAAAAATGTTGGTAATATAGAAAAAATTGAGTTTGATGAATGGGACTTAACCCAGTACAGCGGTAAACTCAGTATAGCGCCATTTAATATTGCAGATGCAACGCTTGATCCGGCTGTAGGCGCTTGCCTCAATTGCCAGTTTAATAGTGCCACTGCATTACTTTTTGAAGAAGCAGCTTTAAACCCGTTGTGTAAAAAAATAAGCTGCTATACTAATAAATGCAATGTACATTTTGCAATAGAATTGGATAAAGCGTTACAGGATCCTGCAATTATTTTTTGCAGTAATCATTACGGCGAAAACTCTAAAGACTTTGACATAAAAAAAATTACAGCAGCCGGCCATAAAATGTACAACAGAAATCATTTTCAAAAATACCAGGACCTGTACCCCGATAAACCAGAATTTAAAGAGTTTGAAGAAGAATGGTTGGATTATAATGATAACAATGCAAACGGATGTATTGAAGCCTTTGATGATGCCATGAAAACCTGGTACCAGGATGAAGATAATATTGCCAAAGAAGTAACCGAAGGTAAGTTTGTAAATGCCTTTTTTGTTAACGGCACCGACCGTGGAAAATTAATCCTTGTAAAACTTAAAAAAGGAAATAATCATTTTGTCGAAAACAGTAGTATTAATACCGATTCAACCAGCTCATCCGGCCTTAAAGATGAAATTGCCAGGCTAAACGAAAAAGAAAAACGATTTACCGAACTGGACGAGCAAAAAATTTGGGATCTTGTAAAAAAACAATTTAATCCCCATGCCAATGCATCTTTGCTAAAACAACCATTTAACCAGGTAGAAAACGAAGCAGCTGCTTTTGCATTGTATCGCAAACTTACCTGCACCGCTCAAAATAGCTTTTGTGAGCTGTTTAAAATAAATAAAAAGACTTTAGATTTTAGCACAGTAACCGATGAACAATTAAGGCAGATGATTCGCTTTTTCTTTTTAGATACATTGCCTCCTGTTGTATTATACACTGGTTATAATAACGAAGCTTTGGTCTCATTAAAATTAGCCAGGCAGTATTTTCCCTCTGTGCTACAAGAGGTAGAAGATGATCAGGAAGAAATTTCTACCCGGCGCATTGCAAAAGTAAATGCAAAAATTGCGGAGTTAAAAAATCAGATAAAAGCTTTAGAGCCTGCCAAAGAAAAAAAGCTAAAAAAGGTAAACATGAAAAATGTTGATTGTTAAGATGATAATGCCAAACCAAAAACTATTGCAGGTTATATTCCTAACCTAAAGACCGTTCCAGTTGCAGTAATAAGAATGACAGGCGTACTGCAAATAATGGATGCCTGTACCCACACGCTACGGGTCGAACACGGATAAAAAAATATCTGTAGGAAGCGAAAACAATCGGTGGCTTAGTGAGCCATTTTTTAAACTACAAATTTTACATAATGCAAAACGCTCACATAGGCATGGCTAAGCCTCCAAAAGGCCACCAACGATTAATAGGCGACATCTGTAGCTTTATTAATAACGAACTGGACAATGAGTACCTGGCGCTGCCAGAAGCCAATATAAGCGATGCAGATCATCAGTCTGCTATTCCGGATGTACTGGTAGTGAATATCGAAACCGAAGAAAATGTTCTGTTTATAGAACTCGAACGCAAAGACGGTGTAAGAGCTGCTATTAAAAAAATGCAGACACGTATGGAGGAAAGTAGTTTTATTGAATGTTTTATTGTACAGTATATGCCCGTTGGCTTTGTTGGCTATGCAATACAAAAATGGTATAAAGTAACCCCACTTGAAGCAATTGAAAACGACACCTTTAGCGAGCTGCTCGATATTGACTTTGACGATTTAGATACCGCAACCTAACATCGCTAATCCTTTAAACCGCTAACACAATCATGATCACCCTCACCTGCACCCGCCAACATGCCGACTATGCTATGGTTACTATTTTCAGGTACCAGGCATTGTGGCGGCAAACACAGCTAATCAATGTAAAAGATTATCCAAAAGCCAGCGGCGAATATTTAACCGTACGATTATTTAATTGTCTGCTGGCCGAGGTGGAATATATGTTTGATAAAAAACTGGATATTCGTAACCCAAATAAAATTGGCAACAGTTGCGGAAAAATAAATATTAAAATGAGCCACGCCCAAGGCATTGCGTTTTATAGAATGTTACTAACGCTGCCGCTTACCGCCGATGATATTTATTTGCTGCAGATAAGAAATCACTGGATTGAAATTTTAGATCAGCAAATATTAAAAATGTAATTACTTTTTTGTACATTGCTGTCGACTAAAACAAGCGAAACATTTTAAATAAGTGACCGTCTTGTTTTTTTTATGTTCGATAATCAACACCTAAGCATCCAAAAACCTACCGTAACAACATCCAATACCAGCATTTTACATTGTTGGTACACACCCCTGCATATAGTAGTTGTTTCGTTGCTGATTATGGGTTGTTTCTTTATTACGTCATTTTTGCTAAAATTCTTACTGGCATTCACTTATAGTCTTTTTTTGCTGGCAATGCTTGGTAAGTTCATCCACACTGTTTCTTTCAATAACCCAAATTTATTCCCTATGTCGTTGCAACCGCAAAAATTTGCATGCAGGTTAATTCTTTACACCATTGATGTAATAAAAATTTATGAGTGCAGTGCCAGCACGGCAGCAAGAAAAATAAAAGAAGCCCGGGACCATCACAAAAAACAAGCTCATCAGGATATAAGCATCAAAGAGTTTTGCGAATATTTTTCAATTGATTACAACGAAACTATCTCACTATTAAACCTTTGGCAATAATGGCAATTTTAAAAAAGCGTTGGTACTTTACAATTACAAAAGGCACCGGTAAACAAAAAGTACATTTGTATGTGTACATGAGTAAAGAGGGTGTTTTTAAAATGAGTCATTCGTTGTATACAACTTATTTAATGAGCTGGTGGCAAGCTCACTGGTACTGGTTATTGTTAAATTTACCCAGGTGGTGGAAAGATAACAGCAAAATGTTTTTTTATGAAAATGTAAAAGGCATTGTAAACCTCCAGCGGCTGGAGGATGAAATGCTGTAGCCCCTATCCCCTAAAGGGGAAACAAAGTCTTCCATAAAATTAAAATTTTCAATTAGCATTAGCCCATATCCTGTCCCCCCTTTAGGGGACGGGGGCTGTCAATTTCAGTCAATTTCAGTCAAAACCACTCAAATCCACCACACTACATTTTCACCTGACATAAGTTTGATTATTCTAAATAAAGCACCTTTCTTCCTTTTGAAGTTGGGGCAGTAACCTAATTTTTTATATGTATTGGATTACTGAAAGAATCCCCGTTATCGGTGGAATGGGAGGAGGAATTTTAGCTTATCTCCAAAATATTTCATTACTCAACACGGCAGAGATAGCCTTGTACGCATTAATTGGAAGCCTGATTGGAGAAGGCATAAAAGAACTATTTATTTTTTTGCACAAACGTAAAAAAAATGGGAAATAAAAAATTGTGGGGTGTTGGTTTAGCACTTGCTGCATTCGCAGCTTACAGGGTATGGAATACCAAAGAATCCATTAAATATTTGCAGTATCAAATAAGCGGTGTAAAATTTAGAGCTCCCAGTTTATTTAGCCCAGAAATTATTTTTTCCATCAACGTTTACAATCCTAACAGGGTTGGTGTACCTGTTAATAGTTTCTTCGGTACCATCAAACAAGGAGGAAACGTAATTGCCAATTTTGAAAGCACCACTCCCATTTTGCTGCAGGGCAATCAAACGCAGGTAATCGATATCAAAGCAAGTGTAAAAGCCATCTCGCTAATACTAGCTGTTATCCGCAAGCAAATAAACCTTAAAGCAGTGCAAATAGATGGCATGCTTAAAACGGGATTGTTTGATATGCCCATTCGAAAAACGGTAAATGTTTTAGACGGATTAGCTGGCATAAATGCTACTGGCCATCGACGTATCAACAAACAAAATTGGCAATCAGGATTTTTAAATTACCGGATGCAAAAAAATGCCAGGCGTGGCATGTATGTATAACTGAAATTTTTTAAACATGAGCAATATTTTATTTAAACAGGTGGATGAAAAATATGATAGCCGTAACAGGGTTGTTTTTATTTGCCAGGATCCACAAGGGTTTTATGTGTTTAAACCGGCTACTGGTTTTAAAACAAAACATTGGGCAACCGAAAAAACCAAAGCACTACAGCAATGTTTTGC
>JANYCA010000101.1 GCA_025360525.1 Chitinophagaceae bacterium
TCATTTTAACTTCCTGTAAAACCATTCTTTCTCTCAACTTTATCCCGATACCTTAAGAACTTTCTTCCCCCTTTTTTATTTCGGGAGCGCAAAGATAAACGCACTCAACTTAACTGCAAACTTTATTTGAACAAATAATGACTTTTTTAAGAAAAAATAACCAGGAACAATGGCATTACCTCAATCTATCACCTCTTTATCGATATCAAACTTACTAAAGGGACTCTCGCAATAATTAGAAAGTGTGCAGTAGGCAAAGATTGTATTGGTAAAACCCTTTTGGCCAGAGCACTAAGAATGCAAACATTTGGGAGATAGCTTGTTTTAAATAATATTTTTGAAATGAATTCCTAAGTTTATGATTGATTGGTAAATTTACCCGCAACTACCTCTCGAATACTATCCATCGATGCTAATAAAAATTCTGCAGTTTTAGTATTGCCTGTCCTCATATAAATTAGTTCAACCCTTTTTGGCACTAAAAAAGCCTTTACACAAAAAGGTAAAGGCTTAAAAAATAGCGTTATTTAAGATTTCTTACTTTAGATCAGCTGCTACTGTAATTGTTGGCTCAGCGGCTAATTTTCCACCTGCGTTGCTGATTTTATAATCTTCCAGTTTAACTGCAAAAGTTGCAGTTGTACTCAACATTTTACCTTTAACCTCGATGGTAGCATCTGTATTTACATCATTGGAAATACCTTTAAGTGTAAGTGCACCAGCAATTTTAGCCTTGTAGATACCATCTTTTGCAAAGTTTACATCTGCAAGGTTTGTAATAGTTCCTGTAAAACTAGCTTTGGGATTTTTCTCAGAATCAAACCATTTTGGACTATTAAAATGTTCCTGCATCATTGGATTTTTAAAACTAAAACTTTTTACAAGTGCCTCGAACATCACTGTTCCAGACTTTGCATCGATAGCTGCAATTACAGTTTTGTTTTCTGCCTTTGGCAATGCATCCAAACTTGTTGTTGCGTCAAAACTAACGGTTCCCGAAGTTGTTGTTTTCTTTTGAGCGAATAACGCCAAACTGCTACAAGAAAAAGCTACTAGTACAATTGTTTTTTTCATTTTGTGTTTTTTTAATTGATAAAAGTTTTATGAAGTTTGATTTAATTGATGGTACAACGTTTAAAATTAATAAAGTGGGCATCCAGTATATTACTATACTCACCACCACTGCAACTACCTTTTAAAGAAACACTATCCCCTTCCTTAATTTGTTTGACCATTTTCATTTCCTGTGATTGGAAGGTAAATATTACATAAGAGCCAGACGTAGTATCTGTCATCTTTATATTAACTGTTGTATCTGCACTTTCTATTTCTGAAACCCGCCCGGTAACCGTTACAATTTTCTCCGTATACCTTCGATTAGCAACTGCCAGATTGGTTTTAAATTCCTGAATCAGTTGAACTGCAGTTAATGAATATTCAGCTTTTACCGTAGCGGTATCTTCGTATTTTTGGGAAAATAAGTACCGAATAAATCCAATACCTGCTAACAATAGGATACCAGCAATAATCAATGTTCTTTTTATCCAATTTTTTTTGACACCAGCATTCATTATCTTTTGTTTGATCATTTTAAAAAACGAATATACGATGTTTAAACATTGAATATTCTATCTAAATTATTTTTTTCGAATAGTTAGCATTTTTTTCCGATTCTATTAACCAATAATCTTGCCAATTGGTTTAAAGATATTCGCAAAAAAAATTTTAAAAGGTTAAAACTGGTGAACAGCCAGCCAAGATGAAAGGTGTTGTGAAATAATAACAGATTCAACCATAAAGCCATCATGTCCATATTCGGAATCAATTACTACTAAATCTGAGTTCGGAATATAGCTTGCCAGCGTTTCCTGTTCTACTAACGGACAGAGAATATCGCTGGTGATTCCAATGATAAGGGTATGTTGAGAAAGATTTTTTAATACTGCTGCTACTTTTCCACCGCGGCCACGTGCAATGTGGTGACTGTCCATCGATTTTGTAAGTAACCAATAGCTAAAAGCATTAAACCGGCTAACCAGTTTTTCGCCCTGGTGCTCCATATAGGAGGATGCTTTAAAATGATCAATTTTTTCTGTATCCGCATCACTTTGCATTTGAACCATGATATTGTAATTACGGTAAGTGAGCATACCTATTGCCCGTGCTGCCTTAAGGCCCTTTGCGCCGGCAGTTGCATTTGATGTTAACCATGTGCCATCAGCCTCAATACTTAGGCGTTGTGCTGTGTGTGTGGCAATGCCCCATGCACTTTCGGTTGCAGAGGTAGCTAATAAAAACATATTGCGTATGATGCCTGTTTCCATAATACACCACTCTAATGCCTGGTATCCACCCATGCTTCCCCCAATTAGCAGGAATATCGATGGTATTTGCAGGTGCTGGCGTAGAAGTATATGAGCCTCAACCATATCCCGGATAGTAATAAAGGGGAAATTATGATAGTAAGGATCGCCTGTGGCTGCGTCAATACTTAATGGGCCCGTACTTCCATAGCATGACCCCAAAATATTAGCGCAGACAATAAAATATTTTGCAGGATCTATTACATGGTTGCTGCCCACAATACCCGTCCACCATTCTGCAACATTTGAGTTAGCTGTAAGGGCATGACATACCCATACAACATTACTTTTATCATCGTTAAGCTCCCCATAAGTATTGTACGCAATAGTAATACCACTTAAGGTGTCGCCACACTCCAATGCAAAGGGTTGGGGGTAATTAAAATATTCCATCAAAATAGTATACAGTTGCAAAGTAAAGCCTTGAGGATTTATATTTGTATAAAATTTTATAAAATGAATTCAGTTAACCTTCAACGGAAAAAAGGAGATTTTGGTTTTGAAGCTACAGACGCTAATGGGCACACAGTTCGGATGGACAGCAGTGTTGAAACCGGTGGTGATAATTTTGGTGTACGTCCCATGCAAATGTTGTTGATGGGTTTAGGCGGATGCAGTGCGATAGATATAGTGATGATACTGAAAAAACAGCGCCAGCAGGTTGATGATTTTTCTATTCATATTGAGGGAGAGCGAGAACAGGGAAAAGATGCAACACTTTGGAAACAAGTTAAAATTGTTTTTACCCTAACCGGAAAAATAGATAAAGAAAAAGCAGAAAGGGCTTGTGAGTTATCCATGAATAAATATTGTTCAGTTGCAGAAACGCTTAAAAAAAGCGGTACAGAACTTAGTTGGGAAGTAGTGTTGGCCGGATAGCCTACAGAAGTTGAAAGTTGTTGAAATAGTTTAACATAGTTGAAGGTGGTTGAAATATTTTAGCATTGTTGAAGATTGTTGAAATAGTTGAAATGGGTGAAGATGGTTTGTGATTATTTTAGGTAGTTCATTAAAAAATTGAAGTCGTTTTTAATAGTATGTTGATAGTAAATGCGGGGCTAGCAACCATTATTTTTTATCAGCTTTATTTGCGGCTAGTCGCTTCAAGTATGGGTAACAGCCAACACTCAAAATCTTCGTCTGGCTTTTCGCTGCTATCCACCGCCTGATCCGATTTTTTATCGGAAGCAACCGGGCAACAAATCTTTTATCAGCTTTAATTAGGGAATCTGCTTATAGCCTCCAACTGATTTTTTAACCAACGCTTGTAAATGTTGATGCACAAAGACCCAATTGTACAAGGGAGTGACACAACGATGTTTAATTGAAATACAACAGCTGGTTTCAACATATTTTTATTAAATAAACGATATATCAATTCACCATTTACACAGAATTATGAAACACCCAATAACTGAGGCAATACGAATACAGACAGAACGTACCAATGAAATGGAACATGCTACGCCACTCTTTTTAACCAGCAGTTTTTGTTTTGATAATGCAGAGGAAATGAGGGCAGCTTTTGCTGATGAAACGGATGATAATATCTACAGCCGCTTCAGCAATCCAAACACTCAGGAACTGGTTGATAAAATGGTTGCAATGGAAGGCGCCGAAGCAGGTTATGCAATGGCTACCGGAATGGCTGCTGTATTTGCATCTTTTATGGCGCTGTTGAAAACGGGTGATCACTTGCTTTCCTGCAATTCAATTTTCGGCAGTACCCATACTGTTATAAAAAAACTACTACCCAACTATGGCATTGAAAGCACTTACGTAAGTGCCGATAAACCTGAGGAGTGGGAAGCTGCTATCCGACCAAATACCAAAATGATTTATATAGAAACACCCACTAACCCGGGCCTGGCTATCCTGGATCTTGAATGGGTAAACACCCTTTCCAAAAAACATGGCCTTTTGCTAAATGTTGACAATTGCTTTGCAACTCCGGTAAACCAGCGCCCAATTGAATTTGGAGCCGACCTGGTAGTACACTCAGCCACCAAATGGATTGATGGACAAGGACGTGTTTTAGGCGGGATCGTAGTTGGAAAAAAAGAGTTAATTCATCAAATATATTTATTCTGCAGAAGCACAGGGCCGGCACTTTCCCCCTTTAACGCCTGGGTACTTAGTAAAAGTTTAGAAACGCTGGATGTTCGTATGGAGCGTCATGCATCTAATGCACTTACCATTGCGAAAGCCCTGGAAAATAATCCTGCTATTGAGTGGCTTAAATATCCTTATTTGCCCAGTCATCCTCAATACGACATTGCCCGTAAACAAATGAAAAATGGCGGCGGCATTGTATGTTTTAATTTAAAAGGCGGACTGCAAAGCGGAAAGATATTTTTGAACAGTTTACAAATGCTTTCGCTAACGGCCAACTTAGGCGATACCCGTAGCATTGCCTCTCACCCTGCAAGTACCACCCATGCCAAGCTAAGTGAGGAAGAGCGGCTTGCAACCAATATCACCGCAGGCCTTATCCGAATATCAGTTGGGCTTGAGCATGTGGATGATATTTTACAGGATATCATACAGGCGCTGGAAAAATGTATTGAAAGATAAATAATTTTATTTGCTGCTATTGGCGCTTATTTTAAAAAGCAACGATTACTTAAAAATTACACTTTATTTCAAGGATGCCAACCTGTTAATCAATTACTTTATACCTAACGAGTAAAAAATATTCAATGCCAAACGATATTAAATGCCCTAAATGTGGACATCATTTTGATGTGGAAAATGTTATTGCAGCAGAAATTGAACATAAGTACCAGCAACAGTTCCAGGAAAAATTGCAGCAGTCGTTACATGCAATAGAACAAGATAAAAATAAACTGCTGGCAGAGCAGCAAAAATTTGAAGAGGCTAAAAAAAATGAAAATGAATTATTTGCCCAAAGGCTTCAAAAAGAAAAACTAAAATTAGAGACAGAACTACAGGAGCAATTAGGAAAAAGTATTGCAGCTGATTTTGAAAACAAAGTGCGGATGCTGGAAAGCAACAATAAAGACAATGAAGAAAAACTGATGGAGGCAAGAAAAAAAGAATTGGAGTTTTTACAAAAAGAACAAGCGCTGAATAATAAAGAAGCCGAGTTGGACATCACCTTGCAAAGAAGATTGCAGGAAGAAAGAATTGTGTTATCAGAACAAATTCATCAACAGGAAACAGAAAAAAATCAATTAAAAGATACAGAATTCCAATTGAAGTTAAAGGAGTTGCAGGTGCAACTGGAAGAGCAGCGCAAATTGGCCGAAGAGATGAAACGCAGGGCAGAACAGAGTTCCATGCAACGGCAGGGCGAAGTGCAAGAGTTATTGCTGGAGCAGATTTTAAAAGAAAACTTCCCCTTTGATTTGATTGAAGAAGTTGGTAAAGGAGTGGAAGGAGCAGACTGTATACAGGTTGTACGGAACCATGCAGGAAAAGAATGCGGCAAAATAATTTACGAAAGTAAGCGCACCAAAACCTGGAACAATGCCTGGATAGAAAAACTAAAAAATGATAAAAGAAACCAGGGAGTTGATGTTGCCATTTTGGTAACGCATACACTTCCAAAAGATATGGAGCGGTTTGGTGAAAAAGATGGTATCTGGATATGTACTTTTAATGAAGTTAGCAGCGTGGCTTACCTGCTTAGAAAAGGAATTATACAAATACACGAAGTACAAAAGAGCCAGGAAAACAAAGGAGATAAAATGCAGATGCTATACGATTATTTGACCGGTATAGAATTTCGTGGACAGATTGAAGCTATTGCAGAAGGCTTTATGACAATAAAAAACGGCATCAGCAAGGAACGGATGCAGATGGAAAAAATTTGGAAAGAAAGAGAAAAGCAATTAGAAAAAGTATTACTAAACACCAGTGCCCTGTATGGCTCTGTTAAAGGAATAGCAGGTGCGTCGATTGGTGATGTACCCTTACTTGATGGAACGGATACTGATTTAATTGAAGGCTAATTCACCTAATTATTTTAAGCAAAAAATCGAATCAATTTCTGAGGCCTTAACGGTGGATGGTAAAATATGGACGGTTCGCCATTACCTATTCCTACCTAACTTACTACCCAGGAAACACAATTATTATTAAACCATAAAAAGTGAACCTGCAATTTAATAGCCATATCTTTTAACAACCGGCAATCTGCAATTCCCTCGTTGTCTTTTAAGCGGATTTGTTCAATGTGCAAATGCTCAATAAAATCCACTTCATTATCGCCATACCATTTGTACAAAGATTCTTTGATACTCCAGGTGGTTGTTAGCAGTTGATGATAAAACTCATTTGAATTATTCAACGAAAGGCTATTGATCATTGCCTGTTCTTTTTCTGACAGAAATTTATGCATCACTTTTATTACCTTGGTAGTCATTAATTCCACATCTACCCCTACCCTGTTGCCTGTGCTTACTATTGCAGCAGCATAAGCCCCACAATGAGAAATACTAAAATGATACAATTCATTTTCAATAAATGGCTTGCGGGTATCTGCAATCCGAATAAGACTATAGGGGAAATCCGGATACAACTCCTGCAACAAATAACGCCCGGCAAGGTGCTGCAGCCGTTTATTAGGATGCGTAATAGATCGCTCCAGTGGAACCTGTTGAAGAAAGAAATTTTCCGGTTCGCTAATGTGCCAAACACCGAGTTTTGTAACAAGGTTGATATTTTGTTGATAAACCAAAGGCATATAGCTGATTGATTAAGTACTTTTACAGACCCGCTGATCTTGAATAATTGTTACCAGAATAAGTGATAATTTGTAGCCGGCAAAGTAGACAAAAATCTACTAATTTATCAAACCACTATTATTTAACCACCACACAACAATTACAAACGCCAAACAATAAAAATGATTTTAAGTGATAAGCGTATTTTAGAAGAAATAGCAAAAGGCACCATAAAAATAGCTCCCTACGACAGAGAATGCCTTGGTAGCAACAGCTACGATGTGCACTTGGGTAAATACCTTGCTACATATAATAACAATGAACTGGATGCAAAAAAGCATAATGAAATTACCCAATTTGACATACCCGGAGAGGGCATTTTATTGTTGCCACACGTCTTCTATTTAGGCGTAACGGATGAATATACAGAAACACATGCCCATGTACCTTTTCTGGAAGGCAAATCATCTACCGGCCGCCTTGGTATTGACATTCATGCCACAGCAGGAAAAGGTGATGTAGGCTTTTGCGGCAACTGGACACTGGAAATTTCGGTAAAGCAACCTGTAAGGGTTTATGCTGGTATGCCCATTGGCCAGTTAATATACTTTCCGGTAGATGGGGAAATTGAAGTAAAATACAATCAAAAGAAAAACGCTAAATACAGCGGGCAGCACAATAAGCCCGTTGAAAGTATGATGTGGAAAAATAATTTTTAACTAATCAAAACTGCCGGTAGTTTAATTAAATAATAGAAAGTGTTTACACTCCAAAAATCATTTCATCCTGTTTTAATATTGATTTTGCTGGCGTTAACTGGAAGTATTTGCGGCCAGGCAAAAGCAGATTCTCTTCTTCAGTTTATCCTTAAAAATAAAGACAGGGCTTCGCTGTATGTAATTCAAAATGACAGCATACTTGCCAGGCAAAATGAAAATACGTTGATGCCGTTGGCAAGCACCGTAAAAATATTAATTGCAATAGAATTTGCCAAGCAGGCAGCGGGTAATGTGATAGATGAAAATACCCTGGTGGCACTAACTGAAACCGACAAATATTACTTGCCCTTAACAGATGGCGGGGCACACCCTGCCTGGCTCAGGTATGAACGTAGTATAAACCACATCCACCAAGACAGTATTAAACTGATTGATATTGCAAGAGGTATGATTATGTTTAGCAGCAATGCCAATGCTGAGTATTTATTGGATTTATTAGGGTTAGATAATGTTAATAATAATACTAAGTTGTTTGGACTTACAGAACATACAGCCGTTTTTCCATTGGTATCGTCCTTATTTCTTTATCAAAATCCAAGGAACGCAAAAGAAGCCAGTATTATTAAAGGGATAAAAAAAATATCGGAAGAGGAATACTGTAAAACAATTTACCAAATACACAATGCCTTAAAATATGATACTGTTTTAAAGAAAAAATTCAGGCCACAAGACCTATCGATAAATATGCAGCAATTGTGGAGTGACCGGCTTACAGCATCTTCTACAAAAAGATACGCCCAATTGTGCAGCATTCTTAATAACCGCCGTTTTTTAGATGCCAATACGTACGGCGTGCTGGCATATGTGCTGGAAACAATTATGGAGCATCCCGGCAATCAAAAAATATATAACCATTTTGGCATAAAAAATGGCAGCACTGCATTTGTTTTAACCGAAGCATTTTATTGTACGCTTAAGGACGGCCTGAAAATTGAAGCTGCCTATTTTTTCAACAATCTTACTATACAGGAAAATTCCCAACTACAAAGCTGGCTAAATGATTTCAGAATTGCATTAACACAAAATGAGGCATTCAGAATTAAAACTACATTGGCTTTTAAAAAATAATAAACTACCAAAATATTTTTTTACAAAGTGATATTTAGGTAATCTGTATTTTTTATTAGTAAGCAGCTAACAGTGTCTGAAGCTTGGGTTTAGCGAGTATCCATCCATTAATGATACTAGTTATTGACTCCTTGGGTTTTGAATGAAATATCCCATCGGCAAATAATTGATCGATTATTTTGCTCCAATGCTCTATTTGTGGTAACCCTGCAATAGCAGTTAATGACTTAAGAGAATGAGCATTACTTTGAATGGTAGAAGCATCCTCGCTATCCCATGCCCTTTGCAGGTCATCTATTTTTAATTGAATATCTTCTACAGCGCCTTCTAAAAGCATTTTTTCAAACAGGCGATCGCCCCCTGTTACTGTATGCAGGTAAGTTAGATCGATTGTAATGGTTGGTTCATTGATCATTTTGGTAGGGATTAGGTAGCTTTTTGGATTTTTTCGATGCAAATTATTTACACCCAATCAATGCCTGATTTTCTTGATTTTTCAATCGATAAAAAACAGTTTTTATATTGGTATTTGATATGTAACTGGGAAAAATATATTTAGCATATAAACGGATTAACTATTAACAATAGGGGTATTAAAAAACAGGCACTTTATTATTCAGGGAACGAAAAAGTTGATTTCTTATTATCCTGCTGCACTTTTATTGCATCATTAATAGCTGAAAATAAATTTTCGGGTTTAAATGGTTTTGATACGTAACCTGTCATCCCGGCCTTATAGCAATTTTGCATTTCACCATGTAAAGAATGTGCTGTCATTGCTATAATGGGGATATTAGCAAGTGCCCCGGGCAACTGCCTGATATTTTGTGTTGCCAGTATACCATTCATTACCGGCATTTGAATGTCCATTAATACAACATCGTATTCCTGTTCCTGCAGTATTTGTAATGCCAGCGCACCATTCACAACATGATCTACAGTAAAACCTCCATTTTGCAATACCTTTTTAGCCAACATCGCATTTACCATATTATCCTCTGCCAGCAATACACGGGTTTGGTTTGTACTGCCAGCAGGCAAATTGTTAGGTAGATCAGCAACCCTACTACTAAATGATTCAGTTTTTTCTAATTTATTAAACGGTAAAATAAAATGAAATGAACTTCCTTTACCCGGAACACTTTCCAACGTAAGTTTTCCGCCAAACATATCAACTATGCCTTTTGTAATATTTAAACCAAGGCCAGTACCCCCGAATAATCGTTGTGTATCTGTATTTGCCTGCGTAAATCTTTCAAAAATATCATGTTGTTTTTCTTCCGCAACACCAATTCCGGTATCCTTTACTGTAAATGAAATATAATGCTTCTTACTATCTGAACCATTTACCATTTTACAGGCTATTTCTACATGGCCTTCGTCGGTAAACTTAACCCCATTATCCAATAAATTATACAATATTTGAGATAAGCGCAGCTGATCTCCGAGTAGTTTTTCAGGAATATTTGGACTTATGTCACATATGATTTCTACTCCCTTAGCCTTAGCTTTTGGTTCCACAATTTTAGCAGCGCTTTTTACAATATGATTAATTTCTATCGGTGTATTTTCAAGGGAAATATTCCTGGATTCAATTTTTGATAAGTCTAATATATTATTGATAAGTGCCAACAAATTTTGCGAAGCGGTCTTTACAATCTCTATATACTCTGCCTGTTCTATATTCAAAGGAGTCTGTGCCAACAAATCTGTAAAGCCTATTACCGCATTTAATGGTGTACGTATTTCATGACTCATATTGGAAATAAACTGGTCTTTAACTTTCATTGAGCGCTCTACCATTTCGTTTGCTGCTATCAAATCAGTTTCTATCTGGTAGCGGCTTGTTATATCCATACCAAAACCTAAAATATATTTTTTGCCATTTTTTTCCTTGAAACATTTTTTTATAATGTTGAACCAGCATGGGCCATTACGATAGCCTTTATTTTCCATACTCCCTTCCAGCCTTATTATTTCGCCCTCCTCCATATCCATCATCGAAAGATAGTCTCCAAGAAAAATATCTTGCTCTCCTTTTGATAACTCATTTGCAAAAGGAAGCTCATTACTGTTGTAACTATAGTATTCGCAAAAGGTTTTATTACTGAGTACAATTTGTTGCCGATCGTTCAACACAAAAATTACATTGGGACTATTATCAATAATCTGCCTCGTAAACTGCCGTTGCTTTTCAATTTCATTTTGTGCTTTTACAGAATCTGTAATATCAATTGCACTAGCAATGATATAAGGCGTGCTGCCGTTGTTTTCATATACCGCATTCTGGTACAACCAAACTCTTTTTTTACCTGCTTTATTTATTATTTGCAAAGAACCGGATGCGGACCTTTTCGTTGCAATCTCTGTTAAATAATTTTCAAAATGATTCTTAAATTCCGGTGATATAATCATTTTGAGATTAAGGCCGATTACTTCTTCTTTAGTAAAGCCGCTCATTTTTTCGCCGGCAGTATTTACATCAATAATTTTACCGGCCATATCGTGGATACAGATCATCGTTTGAGCATTGTTTAGTACGATGGCCTTTTCTTCTTCACTTTTCTTTAAAGCCAGTTCTGTTAACTTACGCTGAGTAATATCTTTTGCAGTTCCAAACGACCCAACTAATATTCCATTTTCATTTACACGAGGAGAAATATTTGAAGTCATGTATTGTACTTTACCGTCAATTATCAACCTGAATTCAACTTCTGCCAGTTCCTGAGAAACACCAATCAGGTGCATACTATCTCTCATAAAGTTCACATCGTCCGGGTGCATTTTACTAAATAATTCTTCGAGAGCAATATCCCCAGTTAAAGGGAAGTGATAAATTTTCCGAAGCTCTTTTGATAAATAAAGCGTGTTGTTGGTTGTAATTTCCCAGGCACCTATTTGTGCAACCTGCATAGCAAGTTCAAGTTTATTTTTATTGTTTAAAAGTTGGTTTTCTAATTCCTTTCTTACTGTTATGTCGGTTTGAATTGCTAAAAACTGGTGGGGTTTTTCATTAACATCAAGCAGTGGAACTATTGTAGTTTCGGCCCAATAGGATTTACCATTGTGGTTCCTGTTTATCAATTCGCCTTTCCATATTTCGCCGGTTGATAATTTATCCCATATCGGTGCCATAATGTTTTTATCTCTCATACTAAGGCTGATCGATCTGTAATCTTTCCCGATTATATCTGCTTCTACAATCCCATTAATGTTACAAAATTGTTTATTAACATGAACTACTTTTCCGGCAGTATTGAAGATGATTACTATTGCAGATTGGTCAAGTGCAAATTTATAGTCAGCAACTTCTTTGTATAGGCTCTCGATAGCAAGTTCCCTTTCTTTACGATTGGTGATATCATTTTGAATAGATATAAAATGGGTTGTTTCTCCAATATCGTTTTGAATATTTTTTATACTTTCTCTTATCCAATAACTACTGCCATTTTTTCTATAATTGATGAGCTCTTCAACAATAGCTTCTCCCTTAAAGAGATTTTCGGCTATTCTTTTTATAACCGTTTTATCGGTAAGTGTGCCATATAAAAAAGAAGCAGCTTTTTTATATTGGACTTCATCTAATTTGTAACCAGTAATGTTGGTAAAGCCATCGTTCACCCACTGAATAATCCCATCTTTATCGGCTATAATTACAGCTTCATTAATTTGTGCTACCACTTTAGCCAATAATTGCACCTGCCTATCCGAAACAGAACTAATCAGTTTTTCTTGCGATAAATTGTCTTTTATTTGATTGTTAAATAAAATCAGTTGCTCATGTCGTATACCTATGTAACAAAATAAAATACTTAAAATAAGGGGAGATAATATAATAACTGTAAAGTCGGGCGAGTAATCAAAAATATGAAACCAAGGTCCCTTAAAGCCGCATTTATAATTTAGCAACAATGCGTTAACTACCAGCATTAAGCCCAGTAACATGCCAGCGATTGTGTATTTTATAACGCCGGAATAATTATAGGTCTTCATTTTCGTACCCCGGTTTATGTAATCCAAGTATTTTACAGGATAGGTTTTCGACTGCATAGAATAATCTTAAAGTTTTAGTTTAGCTGGTCGATCATTATTTTAAAGTATTAACAACTTTCAGTTTTCTATTAGAAAAAATATAATTCTCCGACCTTATTTAATAGAAAAAAAGTTTCTTACCTGATTCTTTTTACCAGCATACTAACTTTATACAACGTAGCAATAGTCTAAAAATTGTGTTGTATTTCTCAATAAAGGTCAATATGATTTGATGTCGGCTTGTGGCAAACCTGGGGCAATAATTTAATCATCTTCCTTTATTGATTTATTAAAAGGCCAATACTGTTTTACCTTTGCATAGATAATATAAACGAATACACCGCTACCGAAAACCATTAAAAATGAAATAATAATGGTGATGCCAGTTGCATAAAAAATGAAAAGCCACATGCCAATTGCCAACAGGACGGGCAAAGGATAAAAAGGCATTTTATAAGGAAGGCCGACAATCCCATTTCGTCTTCTTAAAAGCATTACACCAATTGCCTGACCGATAAATTGAAGTAAAATCCGCATAGCTAATATCGCATCAATTACATGCTTCATTTTGAATAATAAACTAAATACAAAGGCAAGTGACGCCAGTACTAACAACGAAACATAAGGGAAATTTTTGGTGGGATGCAGTCTGGCAAATATTTTAAAAAATGCACCATCTGCAGCAGCAGCATATGGTACCCTGGAGTATCCAAGCATAACAGCAAATAACGAAGCGAGCGCAACCCATAGAATCATTATTGTTGCAAAGTTGGCTGCGCCGGGGCCGTACAGTCGTTCGAAAAATGTACTTACTACAAAAGTATTGCTGCCTGTAATCTGCCAATGCTGTATTTCCTGCCAGGAAATTACACTTGTTACACTCATGTTCATTGCCAGGTATAAAACAGCAATACCTGCAACAGAAATAAACATACTTCGTGGAATATTTATACCAGGCTTTTTTATTTCACCTCCTAAATGACAAACATTATAATAACCTAAATAACTATAAATCGTTTTTACACATGCCTGTCCAAACACAAATGATACAATGTTTCCCCAATCAAAATTTGAAACCGCTTCTTCAGCAGGGTGTAAAAAATTACCGTGCTGAATACCAGCTAAAATAATCCACCCCATTGTTAGCAGTACACCAGTCCAAAGCAATACGCCTATTTTTCCTATACTATCAATTTTACGATACAGTAAAAATGTAATAAAAATTATAACTCCTCCGGAAATTATTTTTTGTTGCACCAGGTTTAGTGGAACCAGGTAAACTAAATATTGCGAAAATCCTATTGCTGCGGAGGCTGCCACCAGTGGGGCTTGTATCATTGTTTGCCATATGTACAAAAAAGCCATCATTCTGCCGGGGCCATTTTTACCATAAGCTTCCCGTAAAAAATTATAGCTGCCTCCGGCTAAAGGATAGGCTGCACCTAGCTCACTCCAAATCATTGCATCTATAACAGATAGAAAAGCGCCTGCAATCCAGGCGTATAAAAACTGGCTGCCTATTAAACCGATAACAATAGGTAGTGTTACAAATGGACCAATACCAACCATATCGATCATGTTGAGAACAGTAGCCTGAAATAGTCCTAATCTTCGTTGCAGGGATTCTTGATGAGTTGACATTAATTTATATAAAATCGGAAATTACAATTATCAAATGATATAGTGAGCTGTTTGCATTACTTAAAGTTTTGATTTGTATCCCGATAAAAACTATAACCCTGTTTTAGAAAGCTATATAAAAAAGAAACATGTTATAGAACTGAAACAATAAATAGAATTGAGGTAAACATTAAAGCAGCTGCATCGACAGATATTCCTTTTTATTACCAATTACCAAGATGCCTTAAAACTTTGTTTGAATTGTTGATAGGTCTTTATTTTATAAGTTTCTTCTGCAAAAAACTTTAATGGAGCTTCTAATTCGGTTGGTTTTAAAAAGCCAGCCACTGGCGCAGGCTGCGACGCTAAGGAAGCCAACAATACTGTCGTTGGATAGCTCATTTGTCCACCCATTAAATAAACCGCCAGTTCATTAGATTGGTATGCATCGTTGTATTCATAATGTTTGCCATTCCAATCAAAAGCCTCCTTCGTTTCTGCATCTAACTTTATAGCGTAAAAATGTTCATTGATGTAATTAGCTACTTTAGCATTTCTGTAAGTCTCTTTATCCATAACCTTACACCATCCGCACCAGCTTGTATAAATATCCACGATAATAGGTTTGGGAGCTTTATTGTAAGCAGCATGCAATTCAGCTATTGACATCCATTGCACTTTATCGTTATCCATCGAATTAAATGAAGCTGCAATGAAAAATAACAGGATAATTGTAAAGTAATATGTAACCTTTTTCATACAATATTTGTTTTGTAGCTTACACAATTAATTTTAACGACAAGATAATGCATAAAATTGTAGTAGCTATTACAGGAGCCAGTGGTTCAATTTACTCAAAAGTTTTATTAGACAAATTATTTGCAATAAACAATCAATGGGACGAGTTATCTGTAATATTAACAAATAATGCAAAAGAAGTTTGGAAGACCGAATTAGATAATGAAGCCTATAGTAATTACCCCGCTAAATTCTATGGCCAACAGGATTTTAATGCACCATTTGCTTCGGGATCTGGTCAGTATGACATTATGATAATCGTTCCATGTAGCATGGGTACCCTTGGCAGAATTGCAACCGGTATAAGCAATGACCTTGTATCACGAGCTGCAGATGTGGTTTTAAAAGAAAGAAGAAAACTGATTTGCGTAGTAAGAGATACCCCCTATAATTTAATGCATATCCGTAACATGGAAACGGTTACACTTGCAGGAGGAATCATTTGTCCGGCTACTCCATCGTTTTACAGTAAACCAACAACAATTGAGGAAGTGGCTGCAACAGTGGTTGACAGGATAATTGATTTAGCTGGTTTAAAAATAAACACCTACCGCTGGGGAACATAACGGTCATTTTTACTTACTCATTTTATTACCTGAAAACTTTCTCGCCATTATTTTGTCCCTATTCTTCTCAGCATTTACAGCAATACTGTCAAGGATATTTCGCATACTTTCAGGATGCTCATTGTAATACTTGTAACTTTTTAAGTACTGATCCTTATTTATCCCATGGAGTGTAAATATTTGCTGCTGTAACCCAACAATCGCAGTATGTCGTCGTTTTAACGAATCCATCACTGCAGGTTGCTGTGTATATGCTTCTAATTGAATCATATCCCACAAAACTGTTTGCATTTTTTTTGGAGAAAGTAGCTCATTTTTATCCTTGCAAGATTCTACAAAAAAAGATAATACGCATATCAGCAAGAAGCACCTCATTGTAATTCGGTTTTATATCGGGCCGCATTTGTCAGATCCATCTTTTGCAATAATTCCGATGCCCTTAATTTATCCTGAGGTTGCGCCTTTGAAAAAATCTTTATAAGTTCAGTTGTTTTTCCCTGAAAGAAAAATTGATTAATCATTGTATTGGGATTATCCGCATTAAAAGAACTAAGCAAGTTGAGTACATTCAACATTTCGGCCCTACCGGCATTCTCATCCTGGTAAAGCTTATCCAAACTCATCCTGTAATAATTGTAAAAGATATCATGCATGATGGCATACCTGCTATTGAGCATATTCTCTACAATCCAATAACGGTTGCGGATTCCATCAAACGGTTTCCAGCCACTAATGCCCCTTGCTTCAGGCGCATTATTCACAATATTTTGAGCCAATTGAAAATAGGGCTCCCCACCTTTTAAAGCATAAGAATCAAAATCAAAACCTATAATCATGTACGCATAATATGCAAAGGATGCGGTGAGGTTAGAAATTTGTGCATCAATACCTGCAACTCTGTTGTCATTAAATTCTAATTGTTGAAACTCTATGTATTTAAAAAGCACATCTTCGTCCTGAAAATTTACAAGGGGAGATAAATAGGTAGTATTTAATACCGGACGGGCGGCCTGCACAGTTAACGAGGCACTGTAAACATTTGCTTCGTTGGTGGGTTGCAAATTCAATAAAAAGTTACAATCAATTTTTTCTACAGGTTGAAAAACATTTTTCGTCCACTTGCGGTTGTTTAGAAAATTGGTAAGGGCATTTTGTAGGGTTTGAAAAGTACTTCTTGGCACCGTATTACCTACCCTATTGCTATTAACTGTTACCCTTGCATTTAACTCTTGGGCGTTCAATCGATTTTCGGTAACAATACTTAAAAAAAATAAACTTAAAATATATTTTATCATGATAGGCTTTGAAATATTATGTCAACAATATCAGCAGCAACAGCTTCTTTTGATTTTACTTCAAAATGATATTCCTGCTGGTTATTATCAAAAATGGTTATTTTGTTTGTATCATGACCGAACCCTGCGCCAGCATCATTTAAAGAATTTAACACAATCAAATCAGCATTCTTTTCAGATAGCTTCTTTAAGGCATATTGCTTTTCATTGTTAGTTTCTAATGCAAATCCAACCAAAAACTGTCCCTTTTTTTTAATTGATCCCAATTGCTTTAAAATATCTTTCGTTCGTTTCAATTCAATACTAAAAGAATTCTCCTGCTTTTTAATTTTCTCGCCAGCAACAGTAACAGGTGTATAGTCAGCAACAGCTGCACTCATTACAGCAATATCCATCTCTGGAAAAGCTGTTACGCAAGCATTATACATTTCATCAGCAGATGTTACATTTATTATTTTTATCGAAGCGGGTACCTTAAGTGAAGTGGGACCCATTACCATTGTTACAACAGCGCCCCTTTTTAAAAAATTATAAGCTATCGCCAAACCCATTTTGCCAGATGAATGATTGCCAATAAATCTAACCGGATCTAGTGCCTCATAAGTTGGCCCTGCTGTTATTAATATTTTTTTTCCCTCAAACTGACTATCTTCTATGAAAAAATGTTGAAGCCATTTAGCAATGACTTCTATTTCTGCCATCCTACCTTCACCTATCAAACCACTAGCCAACTCTCCTGACTCTACCGGAATTATTTGAATCCCATTCAATGCCAATTTTTCAATATTGGCTTTTGTGGTAAAATGGTGCCACATATCTTCGTCCATGGCAGGAGCAACTATAACAGGGCATGTTGCAGAAAGGTAAACGGCTAAGAGCAAGTTATCGCAAAAACCCGCTGCCATCTTTGCCAAAGTATTACAACTTAATGGTGCTATCAACATAACATCTGCCCATCTGCCAAGCATAACATGATTAGCCCAGGTATCACCATTTGTAAGATCACTCAATACATCTTGTTTTGTAAGTGTAGAAAGAGTTAGTGGAGAAACAAAGTTTTTAGCAGCCTCCGTCATAATAACTTTTACATCTGCCCCGTCTTTTACCAACAATCTTACCAAGTTTGGGATTTTGTAGGCGGCAATACTGCCTGTAACGGCTATCAATATTTTTTTTCCTTTTAGCATAAAAAAGTTCCGCTTGTAAGCGGAACTAAAAATACTGCAACTTATTTAAAAGAATAGTAAATAATAATATAAAATTAGCTGAACAAATCTTCCTCATTTCTACGGTAGTACACTTTGTCTTCCATAAATTCCTGTGTCGCCAGCAACGCAGGATTTGGCATACGTTCGTAAGCTTTTGAAATCTCAATCTGCTCCTTATTTTCATGTATCTCTTCCAGGCTATCTGTATGACTTGCAAACTCTTCCAGCTTATTGTGCAACTCTTCCTTTATAGAGATGTTTATCTGGTTAGATCTTTTAGCAATAATTGCAATGGATTCATACAGATTTCCTGTTTTCTGTTTTAGATCAAACAGGTTTTTGGGTTCTACAACGCTACTAGTGCTAGAGCTGTGAAGACGTCTTAATTTGCTCATTTTGAATTTCTTTAATGTTGTTTAAACTTAAATTATTATATTCTTTAGCCTCAGAAAGTAATGCACTTTCTGGAAAACGATCTGCAAAATCCTGATATTCAGCAATTACTTTTTCATATCGTTCAATCTGTTTGTCAACTATACTTAGCTTTGCAAATTTGTAATATGATTTGATTGTCTGCATTTTGTATAAATCGGAAGAAGGAGATTCCGGATAGCTATTTAACAAGCTATTGTAGGTTATAGCAGCGGCCCTATATTGACCAACCTTGAAATATAACGCTGCCGATCGTAATTCTTTCTCCTCCAGTTTTGCCCTGCATTTATCAATAATTTCATTTGCTTCCTTTATACGAGTGGATCCCGGATGTGTATTAATAAATGTTTGCATTACACCAACTGCCTTAGCTGTATTTGTTTGCTCCAATTCAAGTTTTGGTGACTGATTATAAAAACAAAGCGCATGCATAAAATCAACTTCCTCTGCCTTGTTGCTATTTGGAAATACTTCCAAGAAACCCTTAAAAAAATTTTCAGCATCCCGATAATTTTTTAGGTAATAGAAGCAATAAGCATCTTTGTAATAAAGTTCTTCAAATTTATCTGTTCCTTTAAAAACCGGATATAGTTCTTCATATAATTGTTGCGCTTGCCTGTAATTTTTGTTTTCAAAATACTTATCAGCCATCTTGAGTTTGTAATCAAAATCCTTGCTTTTTAGTATTTTATTAAAACTGTTATTACAAGCAGATAATAGAAATGCAAATGCCAGGAATACAATTATTGATCTTTGTTTAAACATAAAGTGTGTAAATCTAGTGTATTTAAGGCAAAAAACATTTCAAAAATATTAGTACCAAAAAACTTATCGTTAAGTTTTTGAAAAAGTTTTCAAGAAAATTATTGCTAATGTCACTTTAAATATTTAGAAGCAAATACATTTAATTCGAATTAAAAAAGGTTACAAAAAAAATCCCTCCCGAGAATTCGGAAGGGAAATCATTAAAACTATTAACTTTACTTAGTTTGATTTAATGTCTATGGTATTTGAATCACCACCGTCGATAACTTTTTCAACAGCGACTCTATCAGCACTAATACCTAATTTTTCAACAAGATAATTTTTAACCAACTCCAGTTTTTTGTCAGCTAAGGCTTGTTGGCGCTTGTCAGCTTTTGGATAAGCATATAGAGTAGCAGTACAAGTAGGATTATCCTTCAACCTTGTTGCAACCGAACCCAATAAAGCTTTTGTATCAGATGACAAAGAAATTCCTTTAACTGTTAAACTAGGATAATCAGTTGGACAATCAGCCTTCTTCATCATATCAGCCATACTTGCTTTAATTTCTTTGCAACAAGCTGGTTCTGGACATTTGCCAACACCATCAGCATCAACGGGTTGACACTCAGTAGGGGTAATTAATTGTTTGTCTTTGTAATCCGGAACACCGTCACCATCTGTATCTTTTGCAACACCATGCGTGTCAACTGGCGCACCAGCAACTGTATTTGGCTCTCTATCTAATTGATCAGTTACACCATCACCATCAGCATCATCGAACACTGGTTTTGGAAGTTTCATGTGCTTTGGTTGATTAATTTCACTATAAGCATAATCAAGTGGGTTTAGCCACCACAATGGTTCAACTCTTTTTGCGCCTAAGTTAAAGTTTAATCCCAAAGAAAGATAATTCCATGAATCCTGGTCACGTGTTAAAACCGCATCGCCAGAAGCGTGTTCCTGCCATTGTTGGCCATCTAGCAGATCAGTTTTAACAATTGTCATACGATCTTCCAAAGCTAGATTAACTCTTCTGCTTAGTTTGAATGCTACACCAGCAAGGATAGTTGCAGAGGGTTTGATAGTATTTTTACCAGATTTAGGTCTGCGAGTACCAGCTTCTGTTTCAGCTTCAGTTTCGTAGGTGTTGTCCATTCCAGCTTTTAACTGTTTAAGTATATCCTTTCGTTTAGAATAATCTACAACACCGTTTTGACCATTGAATACATTTGTAAATAACTGTGTGTAGGGGTTACCACCGGCATCAAGTGCATTAACCATAGTATGGAATGCAGTAAAACCAACACCACCACCGCCATAAAAGGTAAATCCAGTCTTTTGCTTGTGGAATCGTATATTATTTAATGTAACAATTCCTTGCAAAGACAAATCCTGAATTTTAGATTTATAGTTATAATAAACAGGTGTAGGAGCACCACCGTTTTGTGTTGTTAAAAAGCCGCTGGCTTGTCTAACCAGTGCATTGTAGCCCTTACCAGCAGGTAGATTACCATTATTTGCAGTTGTATTCCAGGCATCATTTTTTCCGTAGTTAGTTGAACCTTGCCATTGCATTCCTTTAGCTGTACCATTCACATACTGTAATCTTAATGAAAAAATATAACCGAATGCCTTTCTAACGTTTACACCAAATCCGAAAGTTGGAAATTTAGCAGGAACATCACCTGAAACTGTTAGAGCACCTACCGAAACACCTAATTCCCACATATTTCGGGGTTTTGCTGGGAAACTATATGTATTATTCCAAAACTCGTTCTGCTGAGGCATGTTTTTGGCTGATATTACAGACGAATCGTAAATGCTGTAACCCGAGCCAGTTTGTTCCTGTGCGAAGGTTGCTGTGGTTATTAGAATAAATAATCCTAATAAAAATTTGTACTTTTTGCTTGGCATAACTAAATGATTATTAAATTTCTAAAATTTACAAGTTGGTAAATGCAAAAGTATCACTTGAGATTTAAAAACCAAATTTTTTTATGATTTATTTGTATTATCTCTTTATTTTTTTGCATTATAACAATCTTAAAGACTTTAAATTATGTATTTGTGCTGCATAGTTTTAAGTATTTATTTTTTCCCTATTCTATCTCAGAATATAGTTGTTTTAGCAGTAAATCATTACTTTGCAACAGCTATTACGGAACTAATTGCTTTTATATTTAAAAAATGGATTTTGTAGAAAAAATAATAGGAGAAGAATTAAGCAAATTCGAAAGTAAATTTTCAGAGGCTGTTAAAAGCAACGCCCCCCTGCTTGACAGAATTATGAAATATATAATTAAGCGAAAAGGGAAACAGCTGCGACCTATGTTCGTTCTATTAAGTGCTAAAATAAGTGGACCTATTAACGAAAGTACTTACAGAGCAGCTGCACTGGTTGAATTATTACATACAGCCACCCTTGTTCATGATGATGTGGTGGATGAATCATTGGAGAGAAGAGGTTTTTTTTCAATTAATGCCATCTGGAAAAATAAGATAGCGGTGTTGGTTGGAGATTATTTACTTTCCAAAGGATTATTACTATCCACATCCAACAATGATTTTAAACATTTGCACATTCTTTCAGAAGCGGTCAAGCAAATGAGCGAGGGCGAACTTTTGCAGATTGAAAAATCGAGAAATTTAAATCTTGATGAGAAAATTTATTTCGAAATTATTAAGAGTAAAACTGCTTCGTTGCTCTCTTCCGCATGTGCTGTGGGGGCCTGGAGCACCAGCAATGATGAGGTCATCAGCAATAAAATGAAAGTTTTTGGAGAAAAAGTAGGAATTGCCTTTCAAATTAAAGATGATCTTTTCGATTATGGAACAGAAGATATCGGTAAACCAACAGGAAACGATATTAAGGAAAAAAAATTGACCCTACCCCTGATTTATACCTTAAATAACACAAATGCAGCTACAAAAAGAAAAATTATTTATATCATAAAGAATGAAAATAATAATAAAGAGAAAGTAAAATGGCTGATTGAACAAGTAGTTGCAGCCGGAGGTATACAGTATGCACAAGAAAAAATGAATCAATACAGGGACGAAGCCTTAGTTATTTTATATGAATTTCCGGAAAGTCCTGTAAGAAAGGCACTTGAAGACCTGGTGAGGTATACAACAGACAGGAAATACTAACCTCATTACATGCAAAAGCGCTGGAAAATATTAAAACCTGAACTAACAAAAACGGAGCATCTCCAGCAATCCTTGCACATAAATCCTGCTCTTTGCAGGATATTAACCCAACGAGGCATTACAGATTTTGAAAACAGTAAAGCTTTCTTCCGGCCTAAATTGACAGAGCTTCATGATCCCTACCTAATGAAAGATATGGATAAGGCTGTTGAAAGAATCGATAAAGCCGTTAACCTTAAAGAAAAGGTACTCGTTTTTGGAGATTATGATGTTGATGGCACCACCTCTGTAGCCTGCATGTACCAGTTTTTATGCCATATATACGATGAATCATTAATTGAATTCTATATACCCCATCGCTACAAAGAAGGATACGGCATCAGTAAAATGGGAATTGATTATGCAGCTGCAAATAATTTCAACCTGATAATTTCATTAGACTGCGGTATTAAATCCATAGAATTAGTTGCTTACGCACATGAACTTGCAATCGATTTTATAATATGTGATCATCATCTTCCGGATGAGGAATTACCTATAGCAGTAGCCATTCTTAACCCAAAACAAATTGATTGTTTATATCCCTACAAGGAGCTTTGTGGTTGTGGGGTTGGTTTTAAATTGATAACGGCCCTTGCAAAAAAATATGGCGTACCAGAAGAACATTATTATTGCTACCTCGATTTATTAGCCACAGCAATTGCAGCAGATATTGTACCGATGACAGGTGAAAACAGGATAATGGCTTACGTTGGTTTGGAACGCATCAACAATGCACCCTGTGCAGGAATTAAAGCACTAATGCAATTGGCAGCATTGCAAAAAAAACTCACCATTAGTACGGTAGTTTTTGTAATTGCCCCGAGGATAAATGCCGCTGGCCGGATGGATGATGCAAAAAAAGCAGTACAATTATTTATTGAAAAAGATTTTAATAATGCACTTGCCCTGGCCGAGTTACTCCATAGCGATAATTTAGACAGAAAAGAAGCAGATACCAGCATTACAGAGGAAGCACTTGCAATGGTAATGAATGATCCGGAACATAATAATAAAAATTCTACAGTAGTATACAACGAACATTGGCATAAAGGTGTAGTTGGAATAGTTGCCAGTAGGCTTATTGAAACTCACTTTAAGCCAACCATTGTACTAACAAAGAGCGGCGATATTGCTGCAGGTAGCGCCAGAAGCGTTCCCGGGTTTAACCTATACGAAGCTATCCATGCCTGCCGAGAACATTTGCTTGGGTATGGAGGGCATTTTGCTGCCGCTGGTATGTCTTTGCTTCCGGAAAATATACCCGCTTTTAGTTTGCAATTTGAAGAAGTGGTGAGCAAGCTAATTTGCCCGGAAATGCTTATTCCGGAAATCATTATTGATACCCAGGTTTCTTTCCCCGACATTTCACCGTCATTTTACAATATCGTATGCCAGATGGAACCTTTTGGTCCGGAAAATATGAGGCCTGTTTTTATTGCTTCGAATGTTGCAGACACAGGCTACTCCAAAATTGTAAAGGAATTACACATTCGTTTTGTGCTTGCTCAAAATGGAAAAACTTTTACCGGTATCGGTTTTAATTTAGTTGAAAAATTTACCCTGGTTCAATCAAAAAAGCCTTTAGATATTGTATTTACCCTTGACGAAAATGAATGGAATGGCAATACAAGTTTACAATTAAAAATCATTGATCTCCGACTTACCGAAAGTGTCAACGCCGAAATCTGATACCCAACCATGAAAACAATAGCCTTTATCAGATATTATTTTTATCTGGGCATTAACTGGAACTGGAAAATAGCTACTATTTTATTAAGACAAGAAATTTGGGGTGAAAAAAAATACGGTATTAATACAACCGGTGCAGATGAATTAAAAAAACTAACGGAAAAAGGAATTGACATATCACATGCCACTATTTATATGCCCGTGAGTTATGCTTTACTTGAAACCATTTTCACTCAACTTCCCGTTACTCCAAGAAATCATTTCCTCGATATTGGAAGCGGCAAAGGACGAGCTCTTTGCGTAGCAGCTTACAACGGTTTCAATAAAATTTCCGGTGTGGATTTCTCCAAATTTTTGTGTGAGATTGCTACTCAAAATATAATTGCTGTTCAGCAAAAATTTCCTACAATTCAATTTGCAGTCACCAATAAAAATATCCTTGATTACGAAATTCCCGGCGACGTAGACTGCATTTTTCTTTTTAATCCTTTTGATGAAATGATGATATTAAAAGTCACTGATGCGTTAAAAAACAGCCTGGAGTTTTCTCCAAGATTTTTACAGGTAATTTATGCCAATCCTTTGTACAAAAAGGCTTTTGAAGATGTTGGTTTTACAGAGGTTTTCTACAGTAAAACGATGAATTATTTTGAGGTATCCATTTTAAACTTCCGGTATTGAAATCAATACCGGAAGTAATCTATTTTAAGCTATAACTTCAGCAGTTTCTTTCTTGCTTGTATCCAACAACTCAACACTTCTGTTAATAAAACTGGTTAAGTCATTACCCTTTAATAAATCCTGTGAAAGCAAGGCAAGATCTGATAAGTTTCTAACTAGTTTTTCCTGCTTTGTTTGATTTGTTTCAGCTAGTATAGAGCCATAAATTGGGTGGTTGCCATTTACTGTAAGTGTTACCTCATCCGGCATATTTGCATAGAAAGCAGCCATACCACCACCGGCAGCACCCATGTCTTTCATTCTTCGCATTTGCTCTGGCCTTGTAGCTACTACAGGAGCTGTAGTTACACTTAAACCTTTTACTTCTACAGTTATATGCAATGCAGCGTGCTGTTGCTCAAACAATGTTTTTAACTGCTCGGTATCTTCCTTACTTAATACACTTTCTGTATGGTCGGCTTTATCAACCAGGTTGTCGGCAATATCTGCATCTACTCTTGTAAATTGAACATTGTCCCACTTCATTTCCATGGTGTTGATGAATGCAGCATCTACCAATGTTTCCGCCTTAATTACTTTGTATCCTTTGGCTACAGCCGCTTGTATAAATGCATCTTGCTGTATGGGATTGGTTGTATACAATATTACCTGTTTGCCGTCCTTGTTTTTTTGTAACGTTTCGGTAGCAATTTTGTATTCTTCCAATGTATAAAATTTAGGAGGAACAGCAGAATCCAATCCATCCGGATTAGACAAAATTCCGGCATCTTCCATAATTAAAAACTTATTGGCCTTTTCTAAAAATTTGTCATCAGTCATCATACCGTATTTCACAAATAAGCCAAGGCTTTCCCATTTATCTTCAAAAGCTTTACGGTCGTTTTTAAATATTTCTTCTAATTTATCCGCTACCTTTTTG
>JANYCA010000103.1 GCA_025360525.1 Chitinophagaceae bacterium
GCAATGACGAGGCAGGCACTTGCGTCCCTAATAATGGATAAATATTCTGTGCTTATTGGATGGATAAAATTTATCTTCTATAAAAAAGAAACAAGCGTTTTAAAAATATTGGCCTGGCCGAGTTGTTGAGCAAGCCCTACATATTTATTTTAAGTTTAGTTTCTCTAAAAAATAACCTGGGTTCAATTTACCCAATGCAAAAGCCACCAAAATAAAATTGGTGGCTTTACGTATCGTACCCGTGGAAAGCAATTTCCGGTAAATGTTTATTAATATTCGTCTTCGTTAAAGAAGAAATCTTCTTGGCTTGGATAATCCGGCCAGATGTCTTCCAAACTTTCATAAACATCTCCACCTTCATCTTCCAATTCCTGCAAGTTTTCAATTACCTCGATAGGGGCGCCACTACGAATTGAAAAATCTATCAGTTCATCTTTGGTTGCGGGCCAGGGTGCGTCTTCTAAATGCGATGCTAGTTCTAGTGTCCAAAACATTGTATAAATGTGTTTAATTTTTTGCAAATGTAGAAGTTTGATTGAATCTACCAAATGAGTTTTTAAAATAGTTACTTTTTTATAAAACTAGATTTGATATATTGCCTTCTCTTTATTGTAACGAAACAACTCAAACAAATATTTTGCCGAATGTTAATTGCTTCAAATATTGTTAAAAGCTATGGCAGTTTGCCGGTTTTAAGATCGGTAGACATTACAATTAATAAAGGTGAAATTGTAAGTATTGTAGGCTCATCGGGTGCTGGTAAAAGCACGCTACTACACATTTTAGGTACTTTAGATAAGGCCGACAGCGGAAGTATAGTTATAGAAGGTCAATCGCTGGGAGTGCTTAAACCCAAGCAACTGGCCGCATTCCGAAACAAACATATTGGCTTTGTTTTTCAGTTTCACCACCTGCTGCCCGAATTTACGGCTTTGGAAAATGTGTGCATCCCGGGCTGGATTGCAGGTGGAAAGAAAAAGGAAATTGCAAACGAGGCAACTAAAATTTTAACAAATCTTGGTTTAGCAGACAGGCTTAATAATAAGCCACAACAACTTTCCGGCGGCGAACAGCAAAGGGTTGCCGTTGCCAGAGCATTGATCAACCAGCCATCTATCATCATGGCAGATGAACCTACAGGTAACCTGGATAGCGCCAGGGCAAAAGAACTGCATCAACTATTCATTGACCTTCGCAATCAGTTTAATCAAACATTTTTAATTGTAACCCATAATGAAGAACTGGCTCAAATGAGCGACCGGGTATTGGTGATGAAAGATGGCAAAATGATAGACCCCCATTGATAATCCCAACCATTTGTTGGCTTCGGGGGTGATAACTACACAACTGCAAAAAAGTAAAGGCCCGTTTACAGTTCTTTCTCTAAAAAACTCCGGGAAATTATCAACATAATTTATCCGGGTATTTTTATAAATATTTAATTTCTGTACAAATAATTGAGTAAATGACCTTTGTAAGGGCTTTGCTATTTATTTAGTCTGGGTTTCCATACTGTCTCGGATACTCTCAGCAAATGCCCTGCATATCTTGATAAAACAAAAAGATAATCACTTAACCGGTTGATGTATTTTATTATTAACGGATCAACAAAAAGCTGGTGTTCGTGCATATTAACGCAAAGCCTTTCTGCACGCCTACAAACGCATCTGGCAATATGTGTGGTGGATATAGCCTGGTGACCACCTGGTAGAATAAAATGTTTCATCGGCGCAAGCGTATCATTCATGTCGTCAATTTCTGTTTCAAGAAAAAGAACATCACTTTCTTTAAGGTCGGGTATTTTCATTAGCGGTTCTTTATCCGGATCGCATGCAAGCGACGAACCAATGGTGAACAACCTATCCTGAATTTCTTTTAATGTTACAGTGACTGGCTGGCTGGCAATTAAATCACTTACCAAGCCGATATACGAATTCAACTCGTCGATTGTACCATACGTCTCAATTCTAAGATGATTTTTGGGAACCTTTGTGCCACCAATGAGGCTTGTAGTGCCTAAATCGCCAGTTCTTGTGTATATTTTAAATGACATTATAAACTTTTTGTACCTAACAAAGAAAGCAAAAAATAGTTTATAAAACTAAGCTGTTTGAAGAATAGTAGCAGGATGTTCGTTCATCTTATCCGTTTCAACCACACCGTCTCTCAGGCGTATTACCCTGTGTGCAAAGTGAGAAATATCTTCTTCGTGGGTTACCAGTATTACTGTGTTGCCATCTGTATGAATTTTGCCTAAAATATCCATTATCTCATAGGATGTTTTGGAGTCAAGGTTACCAGTAGGTTCATCCGCCAAAATGATGGAAGGATTGTTGATAAGCGCTCTCGCTATGGCAACCCGCTGGCATTGTCCGCCGCTTAATTCATTAGGCTTATGATGGCTTCTGTCATCTAATTTTACCTTGCTTAATACAGCCAATGCTCGTTCAATTCGTTCCTTTTTGCTAACGCCGCTATAAATAAGCGGAAGGGCAACGTTTTCTGCCGCAGTAAGTCTAGGCAACAAATTAAATTGTTGAAATACAAAACCGATTTCTTTGTTTCTTACCTCAGCCAGGTCATTGTCTTCCATCCTGCTTACATCTTTTCCATTCAAAATATACCTGCCGCTCGTCGGCGAATCTAAACAGCCCAATATATTCATCAAGGTAGATTTGCCAGATCCGCTCGGTCCCATTAAGGCTACATATTCATTCTTGAAAATATCGAGGTTAATGCCTTTTAATACAGGCAAAGGCTCTTTGCCGAGGTAATAGCTTTTTGAGATATCTTCTAAATGAATAATGCTTTGCATATAAATAGTTTCTAGCTTATGGTTGGTAGTTTATTACATGGGGTTAAGTGCTGTTTAGCTTTTAAAGGCTGTTAACTATATCAACAACTCATCCTTCGTTCCGCTTAATCACTTTTGGGACTTTAAAAAAGACCCCATCTTGTTGTGGTGCATTTTGCAGGGCTTCTGTTCTTGTTAAACTGCCCTTTACTTCATCTTCTCTTAATACATTGATGCCATCGCTCATATGCAACAGTGGAGCTACTCCGGCGGTATCTAACTCATTTAGTTTTTCTATAAACTGAATCATTTTTTGTAAATCTGCCTGCACTTGTTCTTTTTCTGATTTATTAAATTGAAGCCTCGACAGGTGAGCCAGTTTATCAACCAATTCAATATTAACTTCCATCGAACAAAAATAAAGGATTCATTGCAGCTGTAGCTAATAATTGGATAAATGGTTGAGTGATTTGATTAGCAGCTTTTAAAGCAGCAGGATTTCAACAATATGTTTGACCTGTTGGGTTGTAAAGGTTTTTCATTTGGATGCTCAACCAAACAATTATTTAATAATACCATCCTGTTGCAATTGTATTGATCAACACTAAAGCTGCACATTAATTCAGCCCTTGAACAATGCATCCATCTTAATTTATTTATCTTCGCCCTCTTATGAAAGATGATAGAGAAATAGTTATGAGTGGGATAAGGCCCACTGGTTTTTTACACCTGGGGAATTATTTTGGAGCAATCCGGAATTACGTAAAAATGCAGGATGATTATAACTGTTTTTTTATGGTAGCCGACTGGCATTCCCTTACTACACATCCCGATACAAAACAGCTGAAATCCAATGTGCACAGGGTTTTGGCGGAGAATATTGCTTGCGGGTTAAACCCAGATAAAGTTGCCCTTTACTGTCAAAGTCATGTGCATGAAACTGCGGAACTTTATCTTTATCTAAATATGCTTGCCTACAAAGGTGAACTTGAAAAAACAGTTACTTTTAAAGATAAGGTAAGGCAGAATCCCGAAAATGTAAATGCAGGGTTGCTCACTTATCCTGTATTGCAGGCAGCTGATATTATTTTACATCGTGCCAAATTTGTTCCGGTTGGTAAAGATCAGGAACAGCACCTGGAAATGGCCCGCAATTTTGTAAACCGATTTAATCATCGGTACGGTGAGGTATTTCCGGAGCCACAAGCTTTTAACTATAACCAGGCGCTTATTAAAGTTCCGAGTCTTGATAATACGGGTAAAATGAGTAAGAGTGAAAATCAGCTGGCAACTTTGTACCTGGCAGATAACGATGCTACCATACGTAAAAAAGTTATGAAAGCAGTTACGGATAGCGGTCCTGTTGAAATGAACTCGGCCAAACCGGATTATATCGAAAATATTTTCGACCTGATGAAATTAGTAAGTTCTGCTGAGGTAATCAATCGGTTCGAAGATGAATTTAATAATTGTACTATTCGTTATGGTGATATGAAAAAGCAACTGGCGGAAGATATGGTAAACTTTATATCTCCCATAAGAAACCAGGTAGAAGCCATACTGCAGGATGAAAAATATTTACTGCAAGTAATGGAAACCGGCGCTGCTAAAGCAATTGAAAGCGCAAAGGCCACTATGTTGCAGGTACGGAAAGCTATGGGACTTCAATATTACTAATCGGTTGTTTGTATTTCTTCTGCAGAAAGGCAAAAGTATTTTTTAATAGCAACTTCGCTTTTGGCGGGCATATTGATATATTGAAAACTACTCCAATTTTTCAAGGACGAGTTTAAACCAATTGTAAAGAAAGAATAGTTAAAACATTTGTGTATAAATCAAATTGATTACTGCTAAAATTTCATACTTTCATCAGTAGTTAAGATTCAGATATATTAAAAGGACAAATCAAAAAAAAATACCACTTGGGGTAAGGCATTATGGCAAAAACAAAAAAACCAAAACACATCGCAATTGCAGGAAATATCGGTGCCGGCAAAACAACGTTAACCGAGATGCTAAGCAAGCATTATAAATGGATACCTCAGTTTGAAGATGTCGATCACAATCCTTACCTGAATGATTTTTATGAAGATATGCCCCGCTGGAGTTTTAATCTGCAGATATTTTTTTTAAATAGCAGGCTTAAACAATTATTGGAGATTCATCATGGTACAGAAACCGTAATTCAGGACCGTACCATTTATGAAGACGCCAACATATTTGCACCCAATCTGCACGACATGGGATTGATGGGCAAGCGGGACTTTGATAACTACTTCCAGTTTTTTGAAACATTAAAAACCATGGTGCAGCCGCCGGACTTGTTGATTTATTTAAAAGCTTCTGTGCCCACGCTTGTTGCACAAATTCAAAAAAGAGGAAGAGAATATGAAGAAAATATCCGGCTGGATTACCTTAAAAAGTTGAATGATTATTACAATAGTTTTATTGAAAATTATAAAGAAGGTCCCTTATTAATAATAAACGCCGATAGCAATAAGTTTGCAGAAAATGAGGAACACCTGGGGCAAATCATCACCAAAATTGATTCTACCTTGTTTGGTTTATTTTAAAGAAGAATGAAAAAGGGTATTTAAACTTTTATTGGGATGATTAAAATATTGCAGGACGAACAACCCTTTAATAGTTTTTTTACATCACTGTTTTTATTTAATCAATCAGGTGATTTTTCATTGCGTAAAATACCAGCCCTACAGAATTTTTTACTCCAAATCTTTCCATTAACCTGTCTTTGATAGCCTCTACGGTTCGGGAGCTGATATCCATTTTAAGGGCAATTTCCGTTGCGGTAAATTCCATGCAAACCAGTGTAAGCACTTCCTTTTCTCTTTCGGTAACAATGATTTCTGTGCTAAGTGAAGGGTTGAATTTTTGTTTGCCGTAATTCTTTTTTATCAATACCTTATTTACGAAAGGGTTTAGATAAAAGCCGGTCCTCATTACATCCTGTATGGCATTTTTAATTTCAGAAGGTTCTGTGCTTTTAAGTAAATACCCAGCAGCTCCACAGTCCATTAAGTGACCAACAAAGCGCTCATCTTCATACATGGTAAGAATAATTACTCTAACCTTTGGGTATTCCTTCGTGATTTGTTTGGTAGTATCAATGCCATCTTTTACAGGCATTTTTAAATCGCATAGTATTACATCCGGCTCTTCCACTTCTTTTATTTTTTGAAGTAACTCTTCTCCATTATTTGCTTCAAAAACAAATTGGATATTAGTATATCCCCTCATGGAGAGTATTACTCCCTTGCGGAATATCTGGTGATCGTCCGCTATTGCTACTCTGATTTGTTCCATAGATTAAACTATATAAAATCTACTAAAAGATATTGGCTTTCTTATTCATGCAAGATAACCGAATAATTTATTACACCGACCATTGATTGTATAAACGCCTTCTTCTTCCATAAAATTACATTAGGCTAAAAACAAGCTAATAGGGAGAATCTTTAGGTATTTCGATTGTTACTTTATAGTACGTATGGCTCGGGTCTATTTCAAAAAATATCCGTCCATTTAATACTTTAATCCTGCTCGCAATATTTTTAAGGCCTAAGCCGGTGCTCACGTGGTTAAGTCTTTCAAATTCAGTTTGAATGATACCTTGCCCATCGTGATGGAGTCTTAAATAACTGTTTGTGGCATTGGCATTTTGGGTAAGATGAATAAAGCCGGCATGGCTATGTTTAATGATATTATTTACCAGTTCCTGTATAATACGAAATATTAATAACTCCTGCTCTAGCTTTAACCGGGTGCGATAGTCGTGAAAACGCACACTGGCATTGAGTGAGCCACTTCCATTTATTTTTTGAAAAAGGTCGCTCATAGCACTTTCTAAACCGAAATTTTTAAGGGTGGGCGGCATCATACTATGACTAATATTCCGGATAAGCTGAATGGCGTCATCAATAATTTGTTTGGCGCTGAAGATAGATTGTAACTGCGAGGCTGGCTCCTGGTTAATCATATTTTCGTTCAGGTAAAGCCTTGCAGTGGCTAGTAAAGGTCCAACGTCATCATGCAGATCGGCAGCAATACGGTTGCGCTCTTCCTCTTGGAATTTGATAGAGGCATTCAGCAATATCTGTTGCTTTTCATCCTCCATCTTTTTTAAAGCCGCATTAAAACGGCTGACCTTTCGTTGGTGAAACACCACAAAAAATACAATGCTAATGGTTAAGCCAACCATACCGAGGGTTCCCAATAGCATAATATAACTTGAACCCGGCGGAACACCGGATGTAACTTGTAAAAATTTCATTTGCGGTTATAGGTTTGTGTTTATTGTTAATGGGTAATCGGTGTCTAAATCAATATTTATGTTTTTAATAGGGTTGCTTTTATGGTCATCATTTTTGGCATTTACAATTATGGCTGTACAAATAAATATATTTTTGATAATGGTAACTGAACTATAAATAATTGTGTATTGAAGCCTGAATTCAGGATTATTTATCATTGACCTGGAAAAGAGGAAAAGAAAAAAATTTCCGGAAAAATATATTAAGAAGCCAACAGAAATCCAAAAAACAGGTTGGAAGTAAATGGAATTATTTGAATTATTTTGTATTTTATCATAAAAAAAATACAAAATTACCAGTAGAAAGTACAAACATTCTATTACAAGGGGAACAAAACTAAAATCACCAGGTTTTGTAGTAATATAATCGTAAATCGAGTAGAAAAAGAATAAAATTACTGATAGCCGGAAAATCAATTTTATTCTTTTGTTTGATAAGCAGGTGTAGTAAAAAAAAGAAAGAAGTGAGAATTCTGCAACAAGGAAAAATCGATTTGCTAATAACCTAAGAACTCCGTTTGAGGTTATAAATTTAAAATAAAAGGAAAGGCACAAAAAAAAGGCGAATACAGTTGTATACAAAAAAAATACCTTTAATTCTGGGAACTTAATTTTTTTAAAAAAGATTAAGCACAGAAGAAAAGGCGTGAACTCAGCTACGTAAGTAATATAAATTGGAATCTGTAAAATAGGAATTAGTTTTTTCAAATATAACCAACCCTTTTACGAATACAAAATTTACTTAGTTTAATAAATTAAAGGCTCCACATAAAATTAGATAGTTTAGAGGTTTACTTGATAGTTTCGTATAGTAAACTTCAATAAGTTTTTTAAAAAAAAAAACAGGTTAAAAACTGATAAGATTTTTTTTGTAAGCCATAATTCAACAATGGTGAGGGTTTCAACCGAAATTGAGCGTATGATTACTTTTAAAAATTTGGTAAATGTACGTCTTATAAATAGTAAAAATACTATACAGATTAACTGTATCTTTACCTGCGTAGTATTACTACAGTAAAATGAAGTTATCTTTTTACCAGTAACAATAGAGGAAATTAATTTAAATTTTCAGCAGGAATTGTATTAGCTGTTTGGAGTTTTGTTTAACATTTTTACAAAAAGAGGGGAAATGATTAAAATAGAATTTATTTTAATGCGAAGTAAAAAGGAAATGGGGAGAGAAGAAAAAAGTTGATTGGCACTATTAAAACAATTCATTTACCAAAGCAAATAATAGGCTGTATATGTTTAGATAGATCGGGATAATTTGCTGAAAACGAAACTATCAAGTAAAGTATCCTATACCAATCAACTTTACAAAAGTATCAAACTAATATTTCTAATTTCGGAGCAGTAGTACCCATTTTTAGTAATGAGATTTATACATTAAATATAGGACAACTAACAAATCGATTTACGTATAATTACATTGAATCTATGGGAAATGTACTAAGGGGCTTTACACAATAAAAAAGTGAAGTTTTCGTTTAAATTTAATAATGTTAAAACCAAATTGAGATCGTAAAAAATATATAAAAAATATTCGAATTTTTATTTTTTTTACGCATTGTAACACAGTATAAATACTTACTTTTATTATTTAAGATTAACCAAGCTAACCGTTTATGTCCATTTCCTCCAGTGCAGATTACCTTATTAAAATTGCCATTGCAGACGATCATAAAATATTTCGGGAAGGAATTAAAATGGCCCTATCCGGGAAAACTAATCTTAAAATGCTGTGGGAAGCAGAGGATGGCAAAGACATGATGCACAAAATTTCAATTAAAAAGCCCGAGGTTTTGCTCATGGATATCCGGATGCCTGAAATTGATGGCATAAACGGAATAGAACTCATTCGAAAAGGATATGAAGATATAAAGATCATTGTGCTTACTATGTATGATGACCACCAGATGATCAGTAAAATGATGGAGATGGGAGCAAATGCTTACCTGACAAAAACTACCGATCCTGAAGAAATTTATAACGCTATCTTAACCTGTATGAATGACGACTTTTATTTTAATGACCTGGTAAACAGGGCAGTAATGGGGAAGCTCATGCAGAAGAAAAATGTACGTCAAATTTACGGAACCAATGCAATTGTACATTTTAGTGAAAAGGAAATTAAAATATTAAAACTTTTAGCTGAAGATAAAACTACAGACGAAATCTCCAAAATTATATTCCTTAGTCCAAGAACAATTGAAACCATCAGGCAAAACATGAAAACCAAGGTAAATGCCAAAACCATTGGCGGACTGATAATGTATGGAATGCGGAACAAACTCATTGAATAGAGATTATTTAATAAAGCCAACTTAGATATTTAATTAGGCTGTCAATTAAACTTTGCGATAATAAAAGTGTTTATAGGAGATGTTGCTACTGTTGCTTTTTTTGAAAAGGAATATGGTAACTTTTAGCTAGTAACTTATCAGTAGATGAAAAAAATGTTTGCTAAGGTCCGCAACCCAATTTGAGTTAATTCAAGAGGATGAGTTTCTAAATCAATCAAATGTTTTAAATAATCCGTAACTGTGTAGCTGTCTTTATCATTTTTTCTTTTACAATTTTTATTACTACTTGAATTCATAGTGAAAATGCAAGTGTACCGTATTTTCCCTAAGTATAAAAGAAACGTAGTTTTACTATTTTTTTTGATCGATATATTATCGAATTGAATACTTTCGTTAGTATTGTACTTTATGCTACGTAAATAATTAACCTGATGTCACAAAACAACGATCAACCGGAACCCATAAAAGTTTTAATAGCAGATGATCATGTATTATATAGAGCTGGTGTTAAAACTGCATTAAGCACAAAAAAGGACATTAAAGTAATTGCTGAGGCTGATAACGGCATGCATTTGTTAAACATGCTGAAAATAATTCAGCCTGATGTTATTCTTTTAGATATTCAAATGCCTGTAATGGATGGCATTGGCGCCTTGCCTGAAATAAAGAAAAACTGGCCCCATATAAAAGTGATTATGCTTACGATGATGGATGATCATAGTATGATTACCAGATTAATGGAACTGGGCGCCAATAGTTATTTAAGTAAAACCAGTGATAGCGAAATAATTTACGAAGCTATTAAAACCTGCTACGAGCAGGAATATTACTTTAATACTTTAACCAATAAGGCGCTACTTACTAATTTAAAGATTAGAAATACTATCTCGCCGCAAAAGATTGTGCAGATGGAGGCCAATTTAAATGATAAGGACATCCTGATTTTAAAGTTGATGTGCGAAGAAAAAAGTACCAAGGAAATAGCTGACATTGTAGACTTGAGCCCACGTACGGTAGAAGCTATACGGGATAAGCTAAAAGTTAAAACCGGGGCCAAAAGTACAGCAGGCCTTATAATGTACGCTGTAAAGAATAATCTTTTAGACGATGCGTTGTAAGCTGTCTTACCACAATTAAATACTTAAAAGGCCTGCCATATTTGGTAGGATTTTTTTTGCGGTTAATATTCCAACATGTTTCTCTCTTACCAAACTTTTCCATTCAACTTAAAAAAATATCGAAGTACTATCTTAACATTTTTATAGAGTAATTGCGCAATCAAATCAGTCAACTAATTTGTAACGCTTTCAATAAAACCCAGGCATCTTCAACTTCGTCTTTAACTTTACCGCATGAACTATTGTAACTGGAACGGAAAAATTGTGCTGGAAGGCACACCTATAATTTCTGCCGATAACCGTGGACTCCGCTATGGTGACGGCTTGTTTGAAACAATCAAAATAAGTAATGGTCGCCTGGTAATGTCTGATGAGCATTTTGCAAGATTGTGGAATGGCATGCAGCGGCTGCAGTTTGATATACCCAAACATTTTAGTCCCGATACACTGGAAGAACAGGTAATTGCCCTGGCAAAAAAAAACGGTCATGCCGGTGCAGGCAGGGTAAGGCTTTGCATAATTAGAGGAGCTGGCGGTTTATATGATGCTAAAAATCATTTCCCCCACTACATTATTCAAACATGGGCACTGCCAGAAGGCAATGGAGAATGGAACAGCAATGGATTGGTAGCTGGCATTTATGCCGATGCAACAAAATCCTGCGATGCTATTAGTAATCTAAAACATAACAATTATTTACCTTATGTATTAGCAGCACTTCATGCAAAAAAAGAGAAATGGAACGATGCTATTCTTTTAAATTCGCAACACACTGTTTGTGACAGTACCATCGCCAATATCTTTATGGTAAAAGATAAAATTATTTATACCCCAGCCCTCTCACAAGGCTGTGTTGCCGGCGTAATGCGGCATGCATTGATACAATTTCTGAAAAAATCAGGTAGCCAAATAGTAGAAAAAGCAATTACAGTGGAGGAACTTTTACTGGCTGAAGAAGTTTTTTTTACCAACAGCATGTATAATATCAGGTGGGTGAAGCAAATTAATGAAATCACCTACTCCAACAACATTACTCTAAAAATTTACAGCGATTTTGTGCCAACTATTTGCCAATAAATCTGTTCTGATTCGTAAAAATAATAACAATGCAAGAGGTAACTATTTTTTGGTTTAGAAGAGATTTAAGATTGAACGATAATGCAGCTCTTTACTATGCGCTAAAAAAAGGAGTTCCAGTTATTCCCATTTTTATTTTTGATAAAAATATTCTTGATAAACTTGAAGATAAGGCAGACCGCAGAGTTGAATTTATTCATGCTGCCCTGCATGATATGCAGAAACAGTTACAAAAAATGGGTGCATCCCTTGAAGTGTATTACAGCACACCATTGGAGGTGTTTGCTCAATTGTTGAAAAAATACCGTCTCCAAAGCGTATTCACCAACCATGACTATGAACCATACGCAACAGAAAGGGATACAGCTATTAAGGAGTTTTTACAACAGAATTCGGTTGAGTTTGCAACTTATAAAGACCAGGTGATTTTCGAAAAGAATGAAGTGGTAAAAGATGATGGTAAACCCTATACTGTATTTACGCCGTACAGCCGTAAATGGAAAGCTGCACTCAAAGAATCATCTTTAAAATCATACGAAACTGAACAATATTTCAGTAATTTCTTTCAGCAATCACCAAAGGGAATTCCATCATTAACCTCAATGGGATTTAAACCAACAGGCAACCCATTTCCCCCCGCATCATTAAATGAAGAACTTGTAAAAAAATATGCAGTACAAAGAGATATTCCAGCGATAGCCGGTACCTCTAAGTTGGGGGTACATCTGCGTTTTGGCACTATAAGCATTCGTTCGTTGGCAGAAAAAAGCCAGGGCCTTTCAGAAACTTTTTTAAATGAATTAATCTGGAGAGATTTTTATCACATGATTCTCTGGCATTTCCCCCATGTTGGAAAAGGAAAAGCCTTTAAACCAGCGTATGATTTTATTGAATGGCGGATTGATGCCGGCGAATACGACAAATGGAGCAATGGACAAACAGGTTATCCAATTGTAGATGCCGGCATGCGGGAGTTAAATGCTACCGGGTTTATGCACAACAGGGTGCGTATGATTGTAGCGTCTTTTTTTACCAAACATTTGCTGCTGGACTGGCGACTGGGAGAAGCCTATTTTGCACAAAAATTATTGGATTTTGATTTGGCCGCCAACAACGGTGGCTGGCAATGGGCCGCTGGTAGTGGCTGCGATGCTGCGCCATACTTCAGAATATTTAATCCATATCTGCAAACGCAAAAGTTTGATCCCCAGTTAAACTATATAAAAAAATGGGTGCCTGAGTTTCAGGAATTTACCTACCCCAAGCCAATTGTCGTTCATGAAGTTGCAAGAAAACGATGCCTGGAAGTTTATGCAAAAGCCTTGAAAAAATAGAAACTATAGTCAAAGTTGATAAACGGCTCTATTGCAGAAAAATGTTTTCGGCAGTAATGTTTGCATAATAATCTTTGTGAGCAGTCATGAGGCTTATGATTGCTTTTTTACCCAAATGCCCAAGGGCCAGCGAATAATTATTTACGTACAAATCAATATGTTTTCTCATCACATCTTCGCTCATTTCCTGTGAATGAAAGCGGATGTAGTCATTTAGTTCGGGGTATTTAGAAAAAGCATATTCAATACTTTTTTTTATAAGGCTGTCTACTTTATGTTGAATAGCGGTATCAATTTCTTTCTTAATTACAATGCCTCCTAATGGTATGGGATTACCGGTTTTGGTCTCCCAGAAATCGCCTAAATCAATAATTTTTATTAAACCCTTGGCTGCATAGGTAAACCGGTTTTCATGAATGATTACCCCCATCCCTTTCCCTTCCAATACAAAACGCTCAATTTCATCGTACCTCATAAATATTTTCTTTTTTGCGAGTGGATAAGCCTGTGAAAAAAGCAAGTGAGCTGTAGTATTTTCTCCTGGTATGGCTATTAAATGGTCCGACACGTTGGTTACGCCGACTTCTTTAGTTGAAATTAATAATGGGCCAACTCCGGTGCCCAAAGCACTGCCGCTATTTAACACAAGGTATTTATCCAGTACAAGTGGCAGCACCCCGTAGCTAAGTTTAGTGATATCCTGTTTACCTTCAATTGCCCATTGGTTAAGGGTTTGCACATCTTCCAAAACCACCTCTAACTCAATACCTTCATTATCTATTTTATTGTTAACCCATGCATCAAAAATAAACGTATCGTTGGGGCAGGGGGAAAAGCCTATCGTTAGTTTCATTTGTATTTTTTAATTTTTTTTTAGTTGCAAGGGGTTTACCACATTTTTAAATAACATTATCTAACACTGATATAGATTTTGGGCAATAAATCACACCTACGTTCAACAATCATCAGCCTAACAGTTTCACCAATTCCTTGTTTAAATTTGTGATGGCCTCATGCATTTTCCATTTTGATTTATCCCTTTCACCCACTTCGTTACTAATGCTGCGAAGCTGCAGAAAATTTACTTTTTCCTGCAGGCAAACAAAATGTAGGGCAGCACCTTCCATCGTTTCAATTTGTGCGCCAAATTTTTCTAGCAAAATATTTTTTTGCAACATGCTGTCGCTAATGGTATTTATGGTTACGGCATTTACCAATGGCAGTGGCACTTTTTCCTTTACCAACTTATCATTTACCAGCCATCCTTTATTGTATGGGAATACATTTTTATTTGCAAGATTGGTATCAAAAATATACGTAAATACGCCTTTTTCATTGATGCCTATATCGGCAAAACAATCCCTTTCTACAATCACTGTATCACCTAGTGCAACGCTACTTGTAAAAGTACCTGCTATGCCAGCCTGTATTACGGATTTATATTTTTTTTCCTGCAGTTTTTTTTGCAAATGGTAAATAGCAGCAGGTGCCCCCACACCGGTTATTAATATATCTACCGGCAAATCAAGCCCTATAAAAGGGGCGATTTCCAATTCGGTTGCAGCTACAATTAAAATCGACATGCTACAAATTTCGGGCTTATACGGCAAATTAATACTGGAAGCGATTACCTTTGCGGAAATTTTTAGCGCCTGATATGGTATATATTACCCGGATAGAACACTTTAATGCTGCTCACAAACTTTTTAACCCATTGTGGAGTAAAGAAAAGAATGACGAAGTATTTGGAAAATGCGCCAACGAAAACTGGCATGGGCACAATTTCGAATTATATGTAACCATTAAAGGAGAACCGGATGCAGATACAGGATTTGTATTTGATGCAAAGAAACTTAGCCAGATTATTAAAGAGTCTGTAATTGAAAAGCTCGATCATAAAAACCTTAACATAGATGTAGATTTTATGCAGGGCAAATTATGTTCGATAGAAAATTTGATTATTGCAATTTGGGGGCAATTGATAGTTCATTTGCCTTCCAGTGTTCAGTTGCATGCTTTAAAATTATATGAAACACCCCGCATTTACGTTGAGTATTTCGGCGATTAATTTCTAATGAACCAAACAATTGATCTTTATTATTGTAATTGGTATGTTAATTTCCGGAGATTGAGCAGCACACTTCTGTTATATCTTCCTTGCGATATTTTGATGTATAATTAATTTAGTTATTGATATCAAAGTTTATTGTATTTAATTTTTTTCAAGTGTAACATTTATTTTATGCTTAACAGAGTATCCGTTTACAGAAAGGAGCATTTTAATGCTGCCCACAGGCTTCATAACCCCTTATGGGATGATGCTACCAACGCTAGCATTTTTGGTAAATGCAACAACCCCAATTATCATGGACACAATTATGAGTTAATCGTAAAATTGACGGGTGAAGTGGATGCTGCAACCGGGTATGTGTTTGACATGAAATTACTAAGCGACCTGATTAAAGAAAATGTGTTGGAAAGATTTGATCATAAAAACCTCAATCTCGATACAATTGAATTCAAGGATTTAAATCCTTCTGCAGAAAATATTGTAATTGTTATTTACAATATTCTCCGGGCAAAAATTGATGCCAGATACGATTTAAAGATCCGCCTTTTTGAGACCGAACGAAACTTTGTTGAATACCCTGCGTAAATATAAACTCTAAAAAGAAATTGCAAAAATGGCTTACAAAAAAATAGATCAGTACGATCTGGACATTACCGAAGGACTTACAAAAAATTACAAAGAGACATTGAATCTTCTAGGCGAAGATGCCGGCAGAGAAGGGCTGGAAAAAACGCCTGAACGTGTGGCCAAGGCTATGCAGTTTTTAACGCAAGGTTACCAACAGGATGCTAATGTAATTTTAAGTTCAGCCAAATTTCATGAAGAGGTTAGCGAAATGGTAATTGTAAAAGATATTGAATTGTACAGCATGTGTGAGCATCATATGTTGCCCTTTTATGGCAAGGCTCATGTGGCTTACATTCCCAATGGGTGGATAACTGGTCTTAGTAAAATAGCCAGGGTAGTGGATGTGTACAGCCGACGCCTGCAGGTGCAGGAAAGATTAACACACCAGATTTTAAACTCCATCAAAGAAACACTGAACCCGCTAGGAGTGGCAGTTGTAATAGAAGCATCCCATTTGTGTATGATGATGAGGGGAGTGCAAAAGCAAAATTCGGTAACAACTACTTCTGCATTTTGGGGAGAGTTTGAAAAGAATGAAACGAGGAGTGAATTCTTAAAATTGATCAGCGCCAAGTTACATTGATAACCACAAATTATATACGTCAAAATCAATAGTACATTCAGTTGTTAATTGGAATGTGCTATTGATTTTTTGCGAATAGCTGTTTCCAGCCAATTCAAAACCTCCACTGTTTTGTTTTCTGTGTCGGCAATAATGTAATATTTTACTCCTTGCATTTGATATAAATTGTACTTAGTGTTTCTATCCCTAAGTTTGGTTGATTGGGAAGAAATTTCTACTATCAGTACTGGTTTCCTGGTTAGATAATCTTCTGTAAAATTGCCACATACTATCATGCAATCGGGCCTTACTATAGTATCTTGATCAATTACCCAATCGAGTTTACTATAAACCTGGCAATTACAGTTGGACCCATTCTCCTCTAATTTGTTGCTGATTTGCTGATTAAATTTACCAGAAAACCATTGGTGACTTCTTATGGGCGACGGTACCATAGCATACGGTTAACCATTTATCAGTTCCCAATCTCCTTTCCACAAAAGATAATCCTGGTAGGTATATCGTTCCGGCTTAAATATTTGATCTGGCACTGGCATAATTATTTTGTTCTTCGAATTTAAAAATTATTTTTGACGCAAACTTTTTAATTATGCAACATGCTTTTGTATTTCCCGGACAAGGATCTCAGTTTACAGGAATGGGTAAAGATTTATATGACTCCAATTTGTTGGTGAAGGAATTATTTGATAAGGCCAATGATATTTTGGGATTTAATATTGCCGATATCATGTTCAACGGAACTGCAGAAGATCTAAAGCAAACAAATGTTACGCAACCTGCTGTGTTCTTACATTCGGTAGCCGCTTTTAAAACAATTGAAGGAGCTCTGCCCAATATGGTTGCCGGGCATTCGCTTGGAGAGTTTACAGCATTAGTGGCAAACAATGTATTAAGTTTTGAAGATGCACTTAAATTGGTTTCTATCAGGGCCAAAGCCATGCAGAAAGCCTGTGAGTTAGCACCCTCCACCATGGCGGCAATACTGGCATTGGCAGATGAAAAAGTAGAAGAAGTTTGCGCTGCCATACAAAACGAAACCGGCGAAATTGTTGTTCCGGCTAATTATAATTGTCCCGGCCAATTGGTTATTAGCGGCAGTATAAAAGGCATTGAAATTGCGTGCGAACGCATGAAGGCAGCAGGTGCCAAAAGAGCGCTGGTGTTGCCGGTTGGTGGTGCATTTCATTCCCCGTTAATGTTGCCTGCCAAAGAAGAATTAGCTGCTGCAATTGAAGCTACTATCTTTAATACCGCAAGCTGCCCTGTTTACCAGAATGTGGTAGCCAAAGCAGTGTCGGATACCAGCGAAATAAAAAATAATTTAATTGAGCAACTTACCGGTGCCGTCAGGTGGACCCAATTGGTACAGGCCATGATTAGTGATGGAGCTACCCGTTTTACAGAAGCTGGCCCTGGTAAAGTTTTACAAGGGCTTGTACAAAAAATAAACAAAGATGTAACAGTAGACGGCGTTAGCTAAGAATATTTTTTTCAGCATTGTAGAACTTGGGTCTATTAAAATGATTGAATGTTTTTTGCTGCAATATTTATGCAGTATATAAAAGATGATCGTTTCTTTACTGCAAATACTGGCAGGTTAAAGGGGCGATCATCTTTCTGTTTTAGGCTGATAAAAAACATTAACTAAACGCTGATTCAGCGTAACAAAATTTCAGCTAATTTTAAATCATTATTTACTTCCACCAATATTTTCTTCTCAGGTTTAATTAATCAGTCAGTAATGAAACTGTCATTTAGCAGGATAGTATCAGTAGTAAAAAAAAGCAGCAGGCGTTTAAAAATATGGGGTGCAGTTTTAATTGTGTTATTGCTATTTTTTTACTTTTCTCTTCCCAAAAAATTATTTGAAACACCCACCAGTTTTATCATTTACGATAAAGAAGGAAACCTGCTAAATGCAACCATTGCAGCAGACGGTCAATGGCGTTTTCCGGCCAGTGAAAATGTTCCGAAAAAATTTATTGATTGCATCACTACATTCGAAGACAAGCGTTTTTTTAAGCACCCCGGTGTAGATCCGTTTGCTATTGCGAGAGCAATCAGGCAAAACAGCAAAAGTAAGGGATCCACACAAGGCGGCAGCACACTAAGCATGCAGGTAATACGGCTGTCACAAAAAGATAACAAGCGCAACTTGTGGAATAAATTGACGGAAAGTTTGTTGGCCATCAGGATGGAATGCAGTTATTCTAAAAATGAAATCCTTGCTTTGTATGCAGGCAATGCTCCCTTTGGCAGTAATGTAGTTGGGCTTGATGCGGCGGCCTGGCGATATTACGGCAGGAGTCCGCAACAACTAAGCTGGGGCGAAATGGCAACCCTTGCTGTATTACCCAATGCGCCCTCGTTGGTGCATCCCGGTAAAAACAGGGAAAGGTTGTTGCAAAAGCGAAATGCTTTACTGGATAAATTACTTGCTGCAAAAAAAATAGATAAGGCTGATTGTGATTTAGCCAGGCTGGAATCTTTGCCCGGAACGCCCCTGTCTTTACCGCAGGATGCCATTCATCTATTTCAACGGTTTAAAAAAGACCGTAAGAACACGGAAACAGCAACACAAATAATTACTACGATCGATGGAAACCTCCAAAAAAATGTTGCTGCCATTTTACAACAACATCAAGCCATTTTAAAAGGCAATGGTATCAATAACACCTGTGCATTGGTGCTGGATGTGGAGACAGGAAATGCATTGGCGTATGTGGGTAATATTAAAGACCAGGGCAATAAAGAAATGGAAAGCGATGTTGATGTTATTGCAGCGCCCCGCAGCCCCGGCAGTGCACTTAAACCCATTTTGTATGCGGCCATGTTGAGTGATGGGTTGATATTACCCAACAGCCTGGTTGCTGATATCCCGATGCAGATTGGCAACTACGCTCCGCTAAATTTTGATAAGGGATATGATGGAGCTGTACCAGCCGCCAACGCCCTTGCAAGAAGCCTGAATATACCGGCAGTTAAGTTATTACAGCAATACAAATACCAGCGTTTTTATGAAACCCTGCAACGGTGCGGTATTTCAACACTTAACCGGAGTGCCTACACCTACGGTCTGAGTTTAATCCTTGGTGGTTGTGAAGTTAATATGTGGGACTTAGCGGGTGTATATGCGTCCATGGCAAGAACGTTAAATCATCAATCTATGAATGAAGGAGAAATGGACGATGAAGACTTTCATCCACCCAATTATGTATTCAACAATTCAGCATCCGCTGAATTTAAAATTGCTTCAAAAAGCATAAATATAAGCTCACAAAAAAAAGCAGTAGCTAACAATTATAAAGTCCCCAGCCCCACTTTAGCGGATGGGGGCGCCGTTCCGCTCGATGCCACCTCCATCTACTTTACTTTTCAGGCAATGAAAGAAGTAATGCGGCCCGGAGAAGAAGGCTTGTGGCAGCAATTTGCATCTTCACAAACCATCGCCTGGAAAACCGGTACCAGCTTTGGTTTCAGGGATGGATGGGCCATTGGCGTAACTCCCAAAAATGTGGTAGCGGTGTGGGTTGGCAATACCGATGGCGAAGGCCGGCCGGGATTGATTGGTATTAAAACTGCAGCGCCCATTTTGTTTGACATCTTTAGGTTGTTGCCTTCCGTAAGCTGGTTTAAAAAGCCTGCATATAATTTTAGTGTTGTGCCGGTGTGCCGGCAAACTGGTTTTAAAGCCAACTTCGATTGTGCAACTATTGACACGTTGTTTATGCCGTTTAATGGTAATAGAACGCCGCTTTGTCCTTACCACAAAATGATTAACCTGGATGCCAGCGGTAATTTTAGGGTAACATCCCAATGTGAAAATCCTGCTGTGATGCAACACAAAAGCTGGATGATTTTATCGCCTGCCATGGAATTTTATTACAAACAAAAAAATGCTGATTATAAAGTATTGCCTCCTTTTAAAGCCGGTTGCGAATTTGCTGAAACCGGTAAAGCCATCGAAATAATTTATCCTGTTGCAGGAGCAAAAATTTATGTGCCACTGGAAATTAATGGCGAAAAAGGCAAAACCATTTTTACCGCAGCACACCGTAAAAACGACGCTAAAATATTCTGGAGCCTCGATGACCATTTTGTAATCACCACCCAAAATTTTCACCAGGTAGCATTGAACCCTGCTGTTGGAAAACATATAATAACACTGGTGGATGAAAACGGTGTGAGTGTATCGAGAGAGTTTGAAATAATAGAGAAGGAATAATGAAGTTGATTGGGTAGGAGAATATATTGTTAGGATTAGGTATTTCGTTAACAAAGCTTTTACCTTATTGAGTTACACGCTGGTTACTTTTTTTTCTTCCTACTTTCGGGACAGGTTGATAAAAAAAAGTAACAAAAAAAGTCAAGACCGCCCGGCAAATGCCAGTTGGACGGGGCTTCGAATAAAAATTTTTAGCACTTTTTATGGATCACCTGCATTTTGTGGAGAGGAAGTAAACAAAAGCATTGTTTATGAAATTTTTTATAGTCTGTAAGAAGTATCAGATATACATATTTTAATAGAATAGCCGCATAGATTTTAATCTGCTTAGCGCCCTTTGCCCCAGCGGGCAATGTCATTAAGTTAAGAAGGTAAAAAGGTTATTGGATTTTTTATTCTGTTTTATACTAAGGTTTTTCTTTAACCTTAGTATAAAAATATGCCTATAGCAGTAAACCTTATTACCTTATTTGCGCCTACTGTCCTTAACTTAATGACATTGCCCAGCGGGGCAACCTTATAAATTAAAAGTCATGGGTGATACGTACACACAATTGTATATTCAACTTGTTTTTGCCGTAAAGGGTAGGAATAATTTCATTCAATTTGCCTGGGAAGAGGAACTTTATAAATATATAACTGCCGTTGTACAAAATGACAACCATAAAATGCTTTCTATTAATGGGATGCCTGATCATATTCATATCTTCTTAGGTTTAAATCCTGTAATTGCAATTTCAGATTTGGTGAAAGACATAAAACGGGCAAGCAACAACTGGATAAATGATAAAGAATTTATTAAAGGAAAATTTGAAGGGCAGTCTGGATATGGTGCATTTTCTTACGGAAAATCACAAATTGACCATGTACGCAAATACATCATAAACCAAAAGAAACATCATGAAAAGTTGTCATTCAAAACAGAATATATCAGCCTGGTGAAATTATTTGAAATTACTTTTAAAGATGAGCATCTCTTTGAATTTTATGATTAACCAATGTAGGAGGTTGCCCCTCTGGGGCAAAATGCTTTATCTTTCATTGTTTACAAATAGGCTACGCCTCTGGCGTAATTGATATTCATAATTCATTTTCATTATAATAATTTGTTGTTGCAGTAGCCAAATCTTAAAATGGTAACTTTCCAAAAAGCATGAACTTCAATTTACTCCCCACAAAATGAATCTGGTTCCTTTTTATTCAGGGCCGCAATCAGCTTTCAATTACGACCAATGCAGGTGATCCTATAAATTGCTGTAACAAAAATACCCAAACCAACAACCGCTGAATAATATATATTGGAATAAAAGATTCACCAGGGAACTGAATTTGAACGGAGCGTCGCCACTAAAGATCAATCAGGGCAATTGGCTGATATCAAAATGAATTTAAAACCGGTGAAATTAAAATTGCCGCAAGGGTTGCCAACCTTTTGAAAATTCTCTTTATGAAGGTTGGCAACCCTTTAATCCAAAAATCTACCTACATTTATTACGCTGTATTACAAAACTAAAAACCTACAAAAATGGCTTTAAAAATGGTGGACGATCCGCAGGATCAACAGGATTATAATGAAAATAATGATGGAGGGGGGGGTGGAAGAAGCGGCGGTGGAGGAGGTGGTGGATTATTGAATTTTATCCCTTTGTTGTTTACACTTTTCCGGGGTGGCGGTAAAGGTTCCCTATGGATTTTATTACTGTTGACGGGCGGGTACTTTTTGTTGAAAAATCAATCCTGCAATGCGGTTTCCAATGTGGTTTCGCAGTTTTCAAGGGGAGGAGTGCTGGACCCCAACGAGTTTAAAAAAGCAAGTGTTTACGAAGGACTTGCAGATGACAATACAAAAAATCCTTTGCCCGAAGCAGTGTCTCTCAGGCGCTTTGCACCCAACCGGCAGAACCAGGGCAAGCAAGGTTCCTGCGTTGCCTGGAGCAGTGTGTATGCGGCAAGGAGTATCATTGAAAGCGCCAGCACGGCGGCCGATGCAAACAGCGTGGCTTTTAGTCCGGCGTTTGTCTACAACCAAATTGGGTTAGATGGTTGCCAGGGTTCTTATATTCTAAAAGCCATGGAATTTATGACCAATAAAGGATCTGTTCCTTTCAACGATTTTCCGTACGATGAAAATGATTGCAGCCGACAGGCTACCAATGCGCTGATGAACAGTGCAACACAAAATCGCATGCATGGATTTAACCGTTTAACAGAAGATGATGGAGTTTCTAACATCAGCTTCCGGGCTATAAAAGAACACCTGGCAAAAGATGCGCCGGTGGTAATTGGAATGATGGTGGGTGGTAGTTTTATGCAGGATATGCTGGGCCAAAAAGTATGGCATCCCACCGACGAAGACTTCAACCAGGTTGGCTTTGGTGGTCATGCTATGTGTGTGATAGGTTACGATGACAGGTTGGAAGGCGGTGCCTTTGAAATAATGAATAGCTGGGGACCGGAGTGGGGACAAAATGGTATTGGTTATGTGCGCTATGGCGATTTTAAAAAGTTTGTAAGAGAGGCTTATGGAGTAGATGCAATGCCTAAGCGTGGCGAGGCGCTTAACATAGATTTTGAATGCAGCATAGGGCTGGTAAACAACGATACCAAACAATACATTCCACTAAAAGCAAGCAATGGAAATACCTTTGTAACCAGCACGCCTGTTCGCAAAGGAACTAAGTTTAAAATGGAAATTAAAAATGCAGTGGAGTGCTATATTTATTTGTTTACCCCCAGCGTTGCCGGCAGCAGTTTTGTGTTGTTTCCTTACAAGCCCATTCACTCGCCCTATTGTGGCATTACCGGCACAAGACTGTTCCCACGAAAGGAATCTATCCGGGCCGACAGCCTGGGTAACAAAGATTTTATGGGTGTAGTGGTAAGCAAGCAGGCTCTGGATTATAAGGCCATCAACGAAGCGATTAATAAAAGCACACAGGCTTCTTTTGCAGCAAAACTAAATGAAGTAATCAGCAGCACTTCCATTAAAAATGTACAGTACACCAGCACCAATACCGGTGCCATTTATTTTAAGGCAGCTGCTACGGAAAAAAATAATGTAGTGGGTTGTGTGGTGGCGATTGATAAGCAGTAGTATTTTTTTTGGGCCGGGCCGTTGAATATCTTTTAAGCTTCATTGGCGTCGCACTCGTGTACAGAATTTCTTTATTGGGCTTAATAGCCAGAATTTATTACAGTTCAATAAAAAAAATAGGATTAATTATTTAGTTCGCAAAGTAAGTATGGTGAATAGTCAGTCTCTATTTTCTTTTTTTTCTTGATAAAAAAAAGAAACAAAAAAAATCAAGCCCGCCCGGCTGATGCCAGTCGGACGGGGCTGCATAAAAAAGGCTCCCGATTTCACTGCGTTCATCGGGACAGATAAAAATTTAAATGTTTGTCTAAAATGAAATTAGCTCAAGCTGCAAAACATAGCCCAACAAATGTGCGACTTACGAGCTAATAGCAAATCCTGTCATTGGTAACAGCAATTTCATTTCTTAACGACAATCATTCAAATTTTCTTAACGTCCGCCCGGATGAACACCGTTCAGACGGGCCTTTTTTATGAGGCCGACAAAAAGGAAGCGACCCATGTTTATCATCCAAAAAACTTTTCCATTAATCACCCACAAAAATTAACACATGACCGCTGCTGATCGCTTTATAAAACTGGTACAACATCCAATAAAATTTAACCTGTTTTTGTTGACCAAATTGCCCAGCGCATTTTTTTGTGGCGTAAGGGTACAATCCATCAGTGAAGAAAATGCCGTGGTTACAGTGCCTTACAAATGGCTAAGCCAGAATCCTTTTAAGAGCACCTATTTTGCCTGCCTGGCTATGGCCGCAGAACTGAGCACCGGGTTGCTCAGTATGATGAATACCTATCAGCGACAGCCGGTTATTTCCATGCTGGTTACCGGGCTGGAAGCAAGTTATTTTAAGAAAGCCATAGGTCGCACTTACTTTACTTGCCAGAACGGTGCGGCCATAAAAAATTGTATTGAAGAAGCCATAAAAACCGGCGACGGTGTTTCTATAAAAGCCAAATCAACCGGCAGAAATGCAGCGGGAGAAATAATAGCTGAGTTCTATATTACCTGGAGTTTTAAAGCTAAGAGCAACTAGTAGTTTTATAAAAAAAATATTGGGCAAGTTGCCAATGGGTATGCCGTACAAGAGGGCGACGCAACAATGCTGATCGTAGTTTTTATGGTTGGACCCTGCATATTTTTTATTCCAATTCTCAAAAATTTTATTTCTTTTACGCTGGTTAATGTTCAGGATTTGTTTCCCAAACATTCAGTAACTTACCCATCACTAAATTTTGTCATTATGAAAATTGCTTTCCATGGAGCAGCACGTACAGTAACCGGCTCCAAACACCTTCTCACACTTACTAACGGCAAAAAATATTTACTCGATTGCGGCATGTTTCAAGGCATGGGAAAAGATACGGACGCTATGAACAGGGTTTGGGGGTTTAATCCTGCCGAAGTTGATTTTCTCATTTTATCACATGCTCATATTGACCACAGCGGGCTTATTCCTAAGCTGGTAAAAGATGGTTTTGACGGTAAAATTTTTTGTACGCCAGCCACCAAAGCCTTAACGGCTGTGCTGCTGGAAGACTCCGCCGGAATACAGGAAAATGATGTTAAATATGAAAACAAACAACGGGCACAACAGGGCCTACCATACCTTCGACCGTTGTACGAAACGCAGGATGCAATTAATGCTATGAGGAATTTTGTGGAGGTGGAATATGGCAACTGGTACAGCATTGATGAGAACATAGATTTGATGTACACCGATGCCGGCCATATAATTGGCAGCGCTGCTGTGCATTTAAAAATTAAGGAAAACGGGCTTGTAAAACGCCTTACTTTTAGTGGTGATGTTGGCCGGTACAGGGATGCTATTTTACGGTCGCCAGAAGTTTTTCCGCAGGCAGATTTTATTTTATTGGAATCTACCTATGGCAACAGCCTGCATGATTTAAATACTACAACACCCGATTTGTTGTTGCACTGGATAGAAAAAGCCTGTCTGCAAAAAAAAGGCAAGCTGATAATACCTGCATTTAGTGTGGGTCGCACACAGGAAATTTTATATTCGTTGAATCAATTGGAACTTGAGCGGAGATTACCCGACCTGGATTATTTTGTTGACTCGCCCCTGAGTGTTGAAGCAACGCAGCTTGTAAAAAGTTATCCAACCTATTTCAATAATACGATACAAAAAATTTTAAAAGTTGATGAAGATCCATTTGGTTTTAAGGGATTGAAATTGGTGAAATCGGTAGACGAATCTAAAATGCTCAACTTTAAAAACGGGCCGTTGGTAATTATTTCTGCGAGTGGTATGGCGGATGCAGGCCGGGTAAAACATCATATCAGCAATAATATTGAAAGCAGCCGCAATACCATTTTATTCAGCGGCTATTGTGAACCACGGAGTGTGGGAGGCAAGCTTTTAAATGGCGTTAAGGAAATAAAACTATTCGGTGTAATTCATGAAGTAAATGCTGAAATAGCTGCTATCAGAAGCATGAGCGCCCATGGAGATTACGAAGACCTTTGCCAGTTTCTTGCATGCCAGGATCCTAAAAAAGTAGAACGCCTGTTTTTAGTACACGGCGAATACCAGGTGCAGCAGGCTTTTCAACAGCGGCTGTTGAACAAAGGTTTTTCTGATGTGGAAATTCCTGAAATGCATGCGGAGATAGGGTTGGGGTAGATGTTCTGAGATGTAACTAAGGAGATGATAACTTTTTGAATGGTTATCATCGCTGTAAATGAACAAATTTTTAGAATAATTAATATAGTCCGCAAAAGCTTAACCAGATTAAAAAGACTCCATTTACTTCTTTGCCTTGATGCAAAGAAGTAACAAGAAAAATCAGGGCTTCATAAAAAAAGACTAAAAATTTAAATGTCTGGCTAAAATGAAATTAGTTCAAATTTAAGTATTTGAATGAGCTTTGGTGCAACCTACGGGCAAATTGCAATTCCTTTCATCTGTAACATCAATTTCATTTCTTAACGCCAACCATTTAAATTTTCTTAATGTCTTTTTTATGAGGCCGACAAAGAGTATTCGACCTACGTTTATTATCGTATAGTTTTTTTAACAAAAAAAACGGGGCTGCGTTCGATTTTTTCTTCGCCTATTTACACAAAAGGTTTGCTAATGGAAGGGCTTGGTTGCGAAAACCATTTTGGCCCATCGGCAGTCATGTAGGCACAGTCTTCCAGTCTAATACCAAATTCGCCTGGGATTGAAATGGTAGGTTCAACGCTAAAACACATTCCTGCCTCAAACAATTTTTTATTGCCTTTCACCATATTGCCCCATTCGTGCCCATCCATCCCAATGCCATGGCCGGTGCGGTGTGGCAGGCCCGGCAGTTTATAGCCGGGCCCAAAACCAGCATCAACAATAACTTTACGGGCGGCAGCATCTACCCCTTCGCAGGCTGCACCTATTTTTGCAGCAGCAAAACCGGCAGCCTGTGCTTGTTGCTCCAGGTTCCATATTTCCAGTTGCCTTTTGGAAGGTTCACCAAACACGATGGTACGGGTTATATCAGAAGAGTAACCATGCACCCTGCATCCACAATCCATCAAAACAATATCACCCTTTTGTAAATTTTGGGGATGTATGCTGCCATGTGGAAATGCGGAAGATTCACCAAACAAGCAGAGTGCAAATTCAGGATCTCCACCCAATTGTCCCTGGGCTGCAGTTATGATAGCCGATAAATCACGGGGAGCCATGTCTTCTTTTAGCTGGCTGATGCCAATTTTTATGGCAGCTACGGTAATATCACTTGCCTTCTGCATCAGGGCAAGTTCGGCAGCAGATTTTATCATACGGCATGGTATCGTGATTCCATCTGCACTTACATAATTTAAATGAGGCGCTTCTTTTCTTATTCCATCCATAACAAAAAAGCGCATCCGCTCTTCTATGCCAATGGTTCCGGCAGTAATGCCTGCAGTAGCAAAAACAGTGGTAATTAATTTGTAAGGACTTTCATCTTCCTGCCATGCGTACACCTCTTTTCCGATGCTGATCAGTTCCCGAAAACGGGCTTCTTCAAAACCAGGACAAACATATTTAACGGATCCCTTTGCCGGTATTATAGCCACCATTGTTCTTTCGCTTGGCCCCCAACTAATGCCGGTAAAATATTCCAGTGTGGTGCCTGAATCTAACACGATGGCGCTTATTTGGTTGGCGGTCATCAGGCGCTGTGCCTTTGCAATTCTTTCCGCTCGTTCCTGCACAGTTATGGGTTTCACTTCATCCGCCATATTCTTCAGTTCATTTATAGTAATGACACTGCCCGCTTTTGCAGAACTGCTAAAACCAATACCGCTAATAATGCCAGTACCCGCCATTGTAGCAAATCGCAGGAAGTTTCTTCTTTTAAGACTCATATAAATTGATTGAGGTGAATTTTAATTTGTTTTAAAGTTAGGGGTTTATCTATTGATTGGCAAGAAGTGAAAGTTGATCAGGTTGATGCTCGTTTATTGTTTTTGATTAGATGGTTTTAAACAATGAAATACCAGTAAATACCCCGGAGCCTTTGGGTAACAGCCCTGTAACAAAATTTGACAAAACAAGGGCTATTTAAAAGAAGTAGAAATAAAGGCTGATAACTAAAACCTTTACTGGATGCTGATTTACAGGCACAAAAAAGCCCCGATAAATCGGGGCTTTGTACCACGTACGGGATTCGAACCCGTGATTCCTCCGTGAAAGGGAGGCGTCTTAACCCCTTGACCAACGCGGCGTTTCCGTTTAAGGACGGCAAAGATAACGGTCGTGAGTTTTTCAGCCAAATATTTTAAGAAGAATACTCAATTATTTTTTTTGTTGATAAAAAGCTCGTAGCTCAAAGCTCTCAGAGCTCCCCAAGCTCCCCCTCCAATAAATCCGGCCTGCGTTCCTTTGTTCGCTGCAGGCTTTGCTCATCCCGCCAGGCTTCTATTTTTGCATGATTACCACCCATTAAAACTTCAGGTACTTTCCATCCCCTGAATTCCTCGGGCCTTGTATATACCGGCGCTGATAATAAATTATCCTGGAAAGAATCTGTTAAGGCAGATGTTTCGTTATTCAGCACGCCCGGTATCAACCTGCCGATAGCATCGGTAACAACCGCTGCTGCCAATTCGCCGCCACTGAGTACATAATCCCCAATGGAAATTTCTTTGGTAATAAAATGATCTCTCACCCGTTGGTCGATGCCTTTGTAGTGACCGCAAATGAGCAATAAATTATTTTTAAGGGAAAGATAATTGGCCATTTTTTGGTTGAAGGTTTCTCCATCCGGCGTTAAAAAAATCACTTCATCATACGGGGTGTTTTTTTGCAAACTTTCTATGGCATTTACCAATGGTTCTATCATCATTACCATACCTGCTCCTCCGCCAAACTGGTAATCATCCACCTGCGCACGGGTGTAAGTAGTATATTCCCTGAGGTTGATTACGTTTACCTGCAGCAATCCTTTATCACTGGCACGTTTCATAATAGAATGAGCAAAGGGGCTTTCCAACAAAGCCGGCACCACAGATATTATGTCAATCTTCATGCTGCAAATTTAATTAACAAAAGCCATCAATAATGCTAACGCATTTCAGGAAAAGTGGAGGATATATTTATTGTAATTTTTTAGCTGCCGGTAAAACCATCCAGGTCTCTTTTGTCTTTTTTGGTTGGCCTGCCTTGTTTACTCATTCGTTTTCCGGTATTAAAAACAGCCGCCTGAAATTTTATCCGGTCTAATTCTTCCGGAGGAGTTATGTCCTGGTAATTATTAACTGCTTCACTGTACTGTACCCGGTGATCCAGCAGGGCCGTAACTTTTATTACCCAGCGCTTGGCTTCTGTCTTTACTTCATATTCATCACCAACATGTACGTTTCTTGATGCTTTTATATTATCTCCGTTGCATTTTACTTTGCTTTTATCACATGCATCTGCGGCCTGGCTTCTTGTTTTAAAAAGCCGGATGGCCCACAGGTATTTATCAATCCGTAGTTTTTCTGTTTCCATTTGGTAAAAATAAAAAAAGCAGGTAAGATAAATTACCTGCTTTTAAAATTAAGTTTATTTTATTTAAAAGATGTACCGTAAACCGAACTGCATCTGCCATCTTGAAGGCAAATCCGGACTGGCAATAAATGTTTCTTTTAAAGATGGATCAAACTGGTATTTACCATCAGCATAGGAGATAGGTTGAAAGTATCCGGATTGGCTGGCATATTTTCTAACACCCCATTTGCTGCTAATCATGTTTCCCAGGTTTACAAAATCCAAACTGAATTGAACCGTGTTGATTTTATTTTTCATTTTAAAATTAAAATCTTGTAAAATTCTTAAATCCATCTGCCCAAACCACGGAGTTTCGGCTGCATATTTTTCTGTGTTATACCCACGGCGGCTGCTTAAATATTTGTCTTGTGAAATAAAGCTTTTAAAGGCAGTTCTTTGTGCCGCTTCGTTTTGTACAATTCCATTTACATCAGTTAAAGGTGCAAAAGACATTACATCTATTTCGCTGTTTTTTGGTACATACATCAAATCGTTGGTAGCAGTACCATCGTTATTAATATCTCCGCCATATACATAGGCAAAACGATTGCCACTTGTCCAGTTGCTAAAAAATGAAATAGTGGTAGCATACTTGCCTTTACTATATTCATATTTTTTAATACCGGCCAGTACAAAACGATGCGTATTACCATACAATGAACGGCTGTTGATTGCTTCATTCGCATTGTTTAAAATCGGGTTACGGTCAAATGCATCGCTACTTATTTCAGCTGAAATTGAACTGGCATCTGTTGCTACTAAATAGTTGTATGATCCAGTTAAAAATAAATTATTACTAAATGATTGTTGTACAGAAAAACTGGTATTAAATTGATAGCCTGCTTTTGTATTGGTAAATACATAAGCATTGGCAGTGCCTTTATCAGTGGCTTTGTAAACAGCCCTTGTATCGCCTGTTCCTGAGTTTAAAGAGCCTGTTGGTGTGCCTAAATTATAATTACGAACCATCATTGCATTTACATCTTTTGAGTAAGAAACATCTACCGTAAAAATAGTTCCTGTTGCCGCCTTAATATCTGCACCAATATTGGTACGCCATATTTGTGGCCATTTAAAATTAGCAGCAGTACTATTATAAAAAAACGAATAGGGATTACCAATATGGTTGCCTAACCATACAAATGGAAAGCGACCAGTAAACAAACCAGACCCGCCCCTGAGCTGAAAAGATTTATCATTTTTAACATCCCAGTTAAAACCAACACGGGGAGAAAACAGCGGTTTGCTGGAAGGCAATCTTGTATTATCTAATTGCTTACCTACGCCATTGGTTACCGGTTGCCCATGCTCATCAAACAGGGTAAGGTTATCGTTGTTTGGTAAGGTGGGCGAATTGGTTGTACCATCAGGCTGTACAAATCTTGAATTGCTATACTTGGGTATATCCATCCTGATACCATAAGTTAATCTAAAATTATCATTAACCTTCCATTCATCCTGTATGTAGGTAGAAATTTGTGCAACCGTTAAATAGTACCAGCTCCATTTATCATTTTTCGCTGCAGCTCTGGCTCCATTTACATCTACATCAAGCGGATATCCCCGCACTCCAAATTGAGGGAAGCGGAAAACATAACCTCCACTTACTGGCACGCTATCTTTAAAAGTTTGTATATCGGCATCACTGAATAAAGTGGGGCCATACCCTGTAAGATTAAAGGAGTTACCAAATTTAAAACTTTCATAAGACGCACCTATTGTAATGGTGTGCCTGGGTAAAATAATATTGAAATTATTGGTTACCTGCAGTGCATCCTGGTTGAGGCGATTGTTGATGGAGAATGGTTCATTACCAGCCACAATATACATGGTGCTGTATTTGGTGATATTCAACACAGGGAAAGGTGTGGAAGCTGCCGTACGGCTGTCACGGAAAGTAGTAAATACGCCCCTTAGTTTATTGGCAAATTTGCTTCCAAAACTTGATTTTAATTCAGCTCCAAAGGAATGCAATTTGTTTTCAATTTCGTAACCGGAGTTTTTAAACTGCATCGTTGTATAATCGGGCCCACGGCGACGGATAGCATTTGGATGGGCAGGTTTTTCTTTGGTTGCCTGCAGTCCGTTATAGGTGAAGGATAGTGAATTGTTGTTGTTGATAACCCAATCTAATTTTGCTAACCATTTGTAATTTTTCTGCTGAAGGTTATAACCCTGATAAGCACCTGTTTCGTAACCAAATTTGCTTTTTAAGATAGAGCTTACAGCAATTAAATCAGATTCAAGTACCCTGGATGTATTGTTGTTGCCCGCATTACTGGCGTTTCTTGCAACATAACTACTTGCTGCATCTTCTCTTTGCTCCGTTTCGAAATTAGCAAAGTAAAATAGTTTGTTTTTTTTGATGGCACCCCCTACGGAAAAACCGGCTTGTAATTGTGTTAGGTTTGGAACTGCAATTTTACTACCGTCAACTTTTTTACCGGTAAGGCCCTGGTTGCGGTAAAAGCCATAAACTGTTCCTGCAAAATTATTGGTACCGGATTTTGTAACGGTGTTAATACCAGCACCAGTAAAGCCCGCCTGTGTTACATCATACGGTGCAATGTTTACCTGTATTTGGTCAATTGCATCTAGAGATACTGGTTGAGATCCAGTTTGGCCACCGGGAGTTGGAGCATCTAATCCAAATGGGTTATTAAAAACAGCCCCATCCAGGGAGTAATTATTGTATTGACCATTTCTTCCGGCAAAAGAGGTTCCATTGTAAGTGGCAGAAGCTGAAGGTGTAAGCCTGGTAAAATCATCTGCCGACCTTGAAATGGTGGGTAATTGCCTTAATTGTTTACTACTGATATTGGTTGAAGCACCGGTTCTTTTATTGTCAAATATTTTTGACCTGGTGCTGATCGTAACGGTTTGAAGACCTACTTCATTATTGATGAGGATAAAATCTACTGCAGTGTTTTGACCTAATTCCAGCGAAATATTATCTTCAGCTTTTTCCCGGTAACCGGTAAAGCTTACGGTTACTTTATAGGGTCCTCCTACTCTTAAGTTGGGCACTAAAAAGCTACCATTCGATTGGGTAGTGGTTACCTTGTTAATACCAGCATTTGCATAGGATATCTTTACGGTTGCTCCTGCAAGGCCTTTACCTTCTGCATTTAAGATATTGCCGCTAAGGCTGGCAGTGGTAACCTGTGATGATGCTTTAAAGCCAAAAATTGAAAAGAATAGCATAATCAATATGCTTGTTATTTTTTTCAGGTTCATAAATTTGTTAGTTTAGTTAGTGCAAAAATAGTTGATTACATAACTTTAATTTAACAAAAGAGATTTATATTTTTAATATTTAACTAATGTTTCATTTTGAATTTTGAGCGCAAAAGCTTAAATGGAACGATCCTGAAATTTTTCCAATAAAAAAACCGAAGGTTAAGCTTCGGTTTCAAAATGCACTGATTTTATTATTTACATTTCACTAAAATATTTATGGAAATATGGGATCGTTTCAATGCCCTTGTAATAATTTTCAAGATTGAATTTTTCGTTGGGACTATGCAGGTTATCACTATCAAGTCCAAAGCCCATAAATACAATTTTAATACCTAGTTCTTTTTCGAATAATGAACAAATAGGAATACTGCCACCGCCACGAACGGGAATGGGTTCTTTTCCAAAAGTGGTTGTGATGGCTTTGGCAGCTGCCTGGTAGGCCTTACTGTCAATGGGTGTCATATATGGCTCGCCGCCGTGGTGCTCAAAGGCAGTAACTGTTACCGATGCCGGGGCTATACTTTTAAAGTAGGTTAGTAGTTTAGCTGTAATTTTTTCTGATGATTGATTTGGCACAAGTCGTGCAGAAATTTTTGCAAATGCTTTGCCGGGTAACACTGTTTTTGCGCCTTCGCCCTGGTAGCCTCCCCAAATTCCGTTTACTTCAATGGTGGGCCTGATGCCGGTTCTTTCATTGCTGGTAAACCCTTTTTCGCCCCACAATTCCTGTACACCTAAATCCGCTGCATATTCCTGTTCATTAAAAGGTGCAGCTGCCATCAATTTTCTTTCTTCGGCTGTAGCTTCAACTACATCATCGTAAAAACCGGGGATTGTAATATGATTATTTTCATCGTGGCAGCTGGCAATCATTTTTGCCAAAATAGTAATGGGATTGGCAACAGCGCCACCATAAACGCCACTATGTAAGTCTCGGTTGGGGCCGGTTACTGCTACTTCTATATAACTAAGTCCACGTACGCCGGTATCAATACTGGGTGTTTCCAGGCTTAGCATGGCAGTGTCGCTTATCAGTATACAATCAGCTTTTAATAATTCTTTTTGAGCAGTTACAAATTTCCCAAGGTTGGGAGAACCAACTTCTTCTTCTCCCTCGATACAAAATTTTATATTGGTGGTAAGCGTGTTTGTTTGTACCATTGTTTCCAGTGCTTTAACATGCATGTACACCTGCCCTTTATCATCGCAACTGCCACGGGCAAATATTTTGCCATCAATAATTACGGGGTCGAATGGCCCGCTTTTCCAAAGCTCCAATGGCTCGGCTGGCTGAACATCGTAGTGGCCATAAACCAACACTGTAGGCTTGGCAGGATCAATAATTTTTTCTGCATACACAATTGGGTGGCCATCGGTAGGGTAAATGGTTACTTTATCAACACCAGCTTCTATCAGTCTTTGTTGCACAGCTTCTGCACATAGTTGCATATCAGTTTTGTGTTCTGCTTTAGCGCTTACGCTTGGTATACGCAACAGATCGAGTAATTCGTTTAAAAACCGGTCTTTATTTTTTTCCTGGTAATCTTTCCAAACTTGCATGGTTGTTGAAATTTATATTTTTTATAGAATTTTTACACGGGGGCGAAATTAGGCTATTTTATACGTGCTGTTGCTTGTTTGTTGAACAACATAATGTTTTGTGAAATGGGAAATAATATAGCAGTTATCGTTTTTACAGTATTATATTTGTTCAAGATTGATTGCCAATTTATCAGCCTTTGTTTTAATTGCACAATATGTGCTTTTACTGCAAAGGCTGAGTCCATTTAAACCACTCTGTTGGGCTTTAATTTTTTTTCATCCGGATTAAAAATGCCGCACCAAATATCAATAAATATGCCACTGCAGCTAGTGCCAAAATCCATTTAATTATTGAAACAGTTGTAGTTAAAAGGAGAATTGCGTTGTTGATGTTGCCCCGCAAAGTAAACAGCATGCCGGCATTTTCCAATATATCAAGCAGGCCAGCCAGAATGGCTCCGTTTGCCAGGAGCAGCCCTGTTTTTTGTAAAGCTCCTTTATAATTGCAGGACAAGATTTTGCATGCCTTCAATAAAAAAAGAGAATAGAAAAAAAGGAAAATAAAATCTAGCCAGGTATTGAATTTAGCTACCTCAATATTGTCAATTTTTTCATTGGGTTGCCAGGCGTTTAATACAGTGCCGGCTTTAGCACCATTGTAAGCAAACTCCAGGTTGAGTATGCCCAGGGGAGTAGCAGAAGTTTTTAATGTGGCACTGGTTTTAGACATTACAATCACCATAACCAAACTGCCAACGGCAACTATTGGAAAAAAATATTTTCGCATTAACAAGAAAAAGTTGATTAGATAGTATTAAACCGCTCAGATACAAAATCCCAGTTTAAAATTTTCCAGAATCCGTCAATGTAATCAGCCCTTTTATTTTGATACTTTAAATAATAGGCATGCTCCCAAACATCCAGACCTACCAACGGCAAACCTTTTACTTCCGCAATATCCATTAAGGGATTATCTTGATTGGGGGTTGAACTTATAACAAGTTTTTTATCGTTGTTTACTAATAACCATGCCCAGCCGCTGCCAAATCTTCCTTTGGCTGCATCTGAAAATTGTTTTTGAAAAGCCTCTAATGAACCAAATTGTTTATTGATTGCAGATGCTAATTTTTCAGAAGCTTGAGTACCTGCTTTTGGTGTAAGACTTTTCCAAAATAATTCGTGGTTAAAATGGCCGCCTGCATTGTTGCGCATTTTTACTGAATATTTTGAAATATTGGCAAGTACATCTTCTACAGGTTTCTTTATATCTACGCCTTCTGCTGTTGCAGCCTCTTTTACATTCTTGCAATAGGCCGCCGCATGTTTATTGTAATGAATGTCCATTGTCATGGCATCTATAGAGGGCTCCAATGCATTGTAGGCATAACCCAATGGTTGTTGATCGAAACCGATGTGGTTGATAATAGCAGTTGAATTTTGTGCTGCAAACAATTTTCCAATAGCAGGTGTTGCCAGCATAGAACCTATGCCAACAGTAGCAGACGAAATAATAAACTTTCTCCTGGATGAATTTTTCATTTTTTTAATTTTAGATAATAAAAGTAATCATTCTATTTGTTACGTCTAAGCCTGTTAACGAGCGGTTGAGATAAATGCCTGATTTTTTTGAATGAGCGGTTGTAAAATTCTTTGTTAAAAAGTTGTGAGTCGTGCATGGCTTTATAAGTAAGAAATGCCCCAACAGGTACCAACACAATTACAGAAAGCCACATCCCAAACCAAACAGATGTTATCCCTTCTTTGGCAAATTTTTCTCCAAAAATATTTAGCAAGTGAAAAATAATGAAGAAGATAATAGCTATTACCAACGGCATACCGAGGCCTCCTTTGCGGATAATAGAACCTAGTGGAGCGCCGATAAAAAATAGTACCAGGCAACTCATGGATAAAGCAAATTTCCGATGCCATTCTATTTCGCCATTACGGGTTTCAAGCTTTTTTAATTGCCAGTCTGCACCAGTAAACTGGTAAGTGGTTTTGAGTAAATTGGTAATATTTATCGCACCTTCAAAAACTCTTAATGCTAAAGAATCGGGTATAAAACTTTCAACGCTTTTTATTTTTTTTTGTTGCACGGCAACTTTGGCAAACGCACTATCCGTGATGCCAATATTTTTTATCTGATAGCCAACTTCTGTTTTTAATTTTTTTGAAAAACTATCTGAAACTTTTTGAAGTGAATCGATGTTTTTATTCAGTTGCCGGATACTCAGCATTTTTGAATCATTTCTAAAAGTGGTATCCGATGTTTTATTCATTTTTAAGGATGATACATCAAATAGCTTTTTGTATTCCTTAAATCCAAGCCTTATAAACTCTGTACTTGTATCCCCCATATTGCCCCTTTCCTGGTAGCGGTAACCGTTTTGCAGCGTAAACTCTAAAAACTTTTTGTCTTCAGTAATTTTCATAATTCCTTTTTCTGCAACAATGCAATTATCCTGCAACTGGCTTTGTTGCTCATAAATTACAACATTGTGAATGGTCTTTTGATCTTTATCTTTCTTTCCTACTTTAATAGAATAGCCGGGAATGGCAGAAAAGAAAGTCCCCTCTTTTAAATCAAGAGCGGGTTTTTTATAAGCGATATCAAAATAGATGGTTTTAAATTTCAGGTTGGCGTAGGGTATAACATTGTTTGCAAAGAAAAAGCTTATACCACACAGTAAAACCGAAAACCAAATCAGGGGTCTCATAAAACGCAATAGCGAAATGCCTGAAGACTTTATCGCAATTAATTCAAAACTTTCGCCAAGGTTACCAAAAGTCATGATAGATGAAATGAGTATGGCTATAGGTATAGCCAATATCAGCAATGATGCACTTGCATACCATAAAAACTGCCCGATGGTTAGCAGGTCAAGATCTTTGCCTACAAGGTCATCAATGTATTTCCACAGGCTTTGCATCATCAATACAAAAAGGGCAATAAAAAAAGTAACCACAAAGGGGCCGATAAATGATTTCAGGATAAGCTTGTCTAATTTTTTTATCATACGCCCGGTTGGCCAACTGGCTTATTATTTAGCAGTTATGTATATCTTGTAAAGGATGTTGACAAAAACAAAAATAACTCTTTCTGCCAAGGAACTTGATTTGGTTTGTAACACCGATATTATTTTAACAAAGTTGGCAATAATTGAAAAAGTATACCGGTTGCTGGGAGATGTATCTATTGCATGGCAGCAAAAGCTTGCTGAATTAGACAATAGCCAGTTATCAGCTCTAACAGTAAATCCTCCTAAAATTGCAAAAGGTGAAAATTATAGAGGCCTGCCGTATGTAATGTTAGATTACCCACGATGTTTTGGAAAAGACAATACTGCAGCTATCCGTTTGCTCTTTTGGTGGGGAAATTTTTTCAGTATCAATCTCCATTTATCGGGGAATTATCAGCAGGCAGCCTCACCCGAATTGTTACAAAATTTTGAGTGGTTGCAGCAAAATAATTACTGGATTTGCATCAATACTACAGCATGGGACCATCATTTTATAGCTGATAATTTTATGCTGCTAACTGCTATCACCAAAGAACAATTTGCAGCTAAGCTCAGCAGCGACCCGTTTATAAAAATTGCAAAAAAAATCCCACTCAATGAGTGGGAATCTGTAATTGCGTTTATGATACAATCTTTTGCAGATTTAATAAAATGTAGTTTTACTAAGCACCCAGCCGATGAAAAAGATCTTTAACCTGGTATTCCCATAACTGGCTTTGATCTTTGATTTCTTTTTTATCAGCGAAATCTTTAATGATCAGGATTGTTTGATTGGTTACTTCAGATTTATCAATACTAAATTCAAAATATTCCTCTTTGGGTGTATGCAGCCAATGGAATCTTATAAATTTGTCTTCTTCCCCATCAACTAATTCGGCTCTTTCTTCAGCACCATTCCAGGAAAAGCTAAAAACATCATCCCGCTCATCTACCTTATCGGCAAACCACTCTTGCAAACCTGCTGGGGTACTTAAAAATTCGTACAAAATTCTCGGCGAACATCTTACCGGATATTCAAGCGTGTATAATACTTTCTTACTCATCCAATTCGTTTTATTTTTCTTTCAACAATGCAATAATAACAAATAATCTTCGCCAACAAAATAATTTTTAATTTATTACTGTTGAATTATTTTACAAAAAGATAAAACAAAAATAAATAGTGAGCATAATATTTTCCGAAAATGGGAAAAATTATTTGGTTAAGACATTTAAAAGTTATTAAATTACATGGACAAATTGTTTAACATTTAAAACCAATCTCCTTTATTTGAAATTATTTTAACATTTAAAACTATCGGCTTATGAGTATGCGTCAACTCAAAATCACGAAATCCATTACTAACCGTGAAAGCCAGAGTCTGGAAAAATATCTTCAGGAAATTGGAAAAGTAGAATTAATCTCTCCGGAGGATGAAGTTAAATTAGCATTACTTATCCGGCAAGGTAATCAACAAGCCCTTGATAAACTCACCAAAGCAAATCTCCGCTTTGTAGTATCAGTAGCCAAGCAATATCAAAACCAGGGGCTAACACTTCCCGATCTTATCAACGAAGGCAATGTAGGTTTAATAAAAGCTGCCCAACGTTTTGATGAAACCCGTGGATTTAAATTTATTTCCTATGCTGTATGGTGGATACGGCAAAGTATTTTACAGGCATTGGCGGAACAATCAAGAATTGTGCGATTGCCACTTAATAAAGTTGGACTCACTAACCGAATTAGCAAGGCCTATTCTTTACTTGAACAGGAGTTTGAGCGGGAGCCTACAGCTGAAGAAATAGCCTATTTTTTGGAGGTGGATGTAGCAGAAGTTACTTCAACATTGGGCGCTTCTATTCGCCATGTAAGTATGGATCAGCCTTTTTCTGAAGGTGAAGATGGCAGTCTTTTGGATGTATTAGAGAATCCCAATGCAGATAGCACAGATCTTTACCTTGCATTTAATGCATCACTTTCAGAGGAAATTAACCGGTCTCTAAGCACATTAACGGAGCGGCAAAAAGAAGTGATACGCTATTTTTTCGGGATAGGTGTAGATCATGCATTAAGTCTGGAGGATATTGGCGAACGATACAATCTTACCCGTGAAAGAGTAAGACAGATAAAAGACAAAGCCATCAATAAATTACGTACAGTGTCCCGTTGTAAACTTTTGCGGCCTTATTTAGGCGTATAAACTTTTCATACATTTGCATACTTTTTTAAAGTGAACGTAGGGTTCACTTTTTTATTTACACCATCTCTAAATTATTGTAAAGTGTTTAATTCATTAAGTGAAAAATTAGAAAGTGCCTTTAAAAATATTAAAGGACAGGGAAGAATTTCGGAACTCAACATAGCCAATACAGTTAAAGACATCAGGCGTGCATTGGTAGATGCTGATGTTAACTATAAAATTGCCAAAGAATTTACAGATACCATTAAAGAAAAAGCCTTAGGCGAGAAGGTATTGACGGCGGTTAGTCCGGGACAGTTGATGGTGAAAATTGTACAGGATCAGTTAACAGAATTAATGGGTGGTAAAGAAAGTGAGTTTAATATTACCGGTAATCCCGCCGTTATACTGGTAGCAGGCCTGCAGGGTAGTGGTAAAACCACTTTTAGCGGAAAATTGGCAAATTATTTAAGAACAAAAAAAGGAAAATCGCCTTTGTTGGTGGCAGCAGATATTTACAGGCCTGCGGCAATTGATCAATTGGAAGTATTGGGAGGGCAGATTGGTGTGGATGTTTATAGTGAAAGGGAAAACAAAGATGCGGTTAGCATTGTACAAAATGCTATCAAAGAAGCAAGAGCAAAAAATAAAAATGTAGTAATAATAGATACGGCTGGTCGTCTTGCGATAGATGAAGTGATGATGACAGAGGTTGCAAACATAAAGGCCGCAATAAACCCACAGGAAATACTATTTGTTGTAGATAGCATGACCGGGCAGGATGCTGTAAATACAGCTGCCGCTTTTAACGAGCGACTGGATTTTAGCGGTGTGGTGTTAACTAAACTTGATGGTGATACAAGAGGTGGTGCTGCATTGTCAATTAAATACACGGTAAATAAGCCCATCAAGTTTGCCAGTAGCGGAGAAAAGATGGAAACGCTTGATGTATTTTATCCGGAAAGGATGGCGCAACGAATTTTGGGGATGGGAGATATTGTAAGCCTTGTTGAAAAAGCACAGGAACAATTTGACGAAGTTGAAGCAGCAAAACTGGAAAAGAAAATCAGGAAGAATCAATTTGATTTTGAAGATTTTAAAACACAATTGCAGCAAATAAAAAAGATGGGTAACCTAAAAGATTTAATGGGAATGATACCCGGTGTTGGCAAGCAAATAAAAGACGTTGATATTAATGATGATGCTTTTAAAGGCATCGAAGCAATGATTAATTCAATGACCCTTAAGGAAAGAAGGAATCCAGATATCATTAATCCATCTCGTAAAAACAGGATAGCCAAGGGCAGTGGTAAAGATATTTCTGACCTCAACCAGTTTTTAAAACAATTTGAGCAAATGAAGGGCATGATGAAAATGATGAATAAAATGCCAATGGGAAAAATGCCTGGATTGGGGAAAAGATAATTTAACTTTTAAGGTAAATAATACAAAATGAGTACTATCACAGGTACTCATTTTGTATTGGCGGATATCACTTTTATAACTACGCTGTCCGTGGCTTTTGGGGCAAAATATTTTGTTTTAAAATCAACTGAAACACCCGGGTCAATCGTTTCATAAATCGTTTCGTTGTCCTTTTCCAACAGTTTTCCTGTTTTACTAAAAAAGGAAAGTTCTATTGCTATATCGCTGTATACACAAACTTTGGCTATACTGCTGATGGTGCCTTTAATTACAGTTTGTCCAAGTAGGTTATGTTTTTCTTTACTGCTAATTTTTAAAAAATTTACAGGGTATTCTGTTTCTTTTTCCAGTAATTTTTCTTGCGCTTTTTGATATTCTTCTTTATCATTAGCAATCTTTTGCTCGCTGTTGGTACAGCCGCCTGCCAGAATAATTGGGATTAAAATCAGGCTAAAAATTTTTTTCATTTTTAAAGTTTGTATTTGTTGCAAAATTATTTTTTCTGATTTCAGCATAAAAATATTTGTTTGTTTTTATGCCTCATTCCCAAGCCATAATGCCCCGCCGATACTGGCTTTAGCTGCGCCTGTTACAGATGGTAAAACATTCGCCTCCTCTCTCCACCTCAAAATGCCCAGCAAAGCCATTATTAATGCTTCTTTATATGCCACCAGTTTTTCATCTGGTACAATAACCCTAACGCCGATAGTTGCGAGCAGGTATGATAATCGTGAAATTAAAAAAGTATTGAAAGCTCCGCCGCCTGTTACGAGCATTTTTTTATCGCCGGATAATAAGTGTACGCCGACAACATTTTTTATTTGAAGACAAATGTGTTCTGTATAAGTTCTTAAAGCATCTGCTGTGGAGAGTTTGGCATTTTTTATAAGCGGATGTACAATATCAGTTCCAAAAGTATTAGCCAACGATTTTGGAAATGGCTGCTGGTAATAATCCAGCTCATTCAAGGTTGCTAATAATAGGTTATTAATATTGCCATCGGCAGCCATATTTCCACCTGTATCATATTTTTTACCGGCTTCTTCTGCCAGCATATTCAACACTCTGTTGGCAGCACAAATGTCAAATCCAATAAATTGACCTTTACTATTGACGGATATATTGGCAATGCCCCCTAAGTTTAAAAAGTAATTGTAACCGGGAAATAATAATTGTTCTCCCTTAGGAACGATTGGTGCGCCCTGCCCACCAAAAGCCACATCCATTGCCCTTAAGTCACTTACAACCGGCAGTTGTGTTTCGGCTGCAATGGCGGCACCATCGCCCAATTGGGCTGTCATTTTGTAGGCCGGCAAATGAAATGTTGTATGACCATGTGAAGCAATAAGATGAATTTTATGTTGCAATTCGTAAAGCTCAATAAAGTTATTTATTTGCTGACCAATGTAATGGCCAAACGAAACGTGGAGCACCTGGTATTCAAGTGCCGAAAGGGTTGTTGCAGTTTGTAGTTTTTGTGCCAGCTGGTTTTCGTATGCAACACAATCGGCAGCCACTATTTCAAACTCCCATTTGCCACCGGTTTCTGTAAAGGTTGCAAATGCAATATCCAATCCATCAAGCGAACTTCCGCTCATTATTCCTATAGCCCTATAAATCATTTATTTTGATATTTTAATTCCTAATTTTACAATGGTTTTATGTTATGCAATTTCAATTACTAATTTCACAAATTCAAAATAATATTCATGGTAATTAACCTTGGCGAGCAGCATTCACTTGTAAGTAACTGGGTAAGTGAGTTAAGAAATATAGAAGTGCAGACCGATAGCATGCGTTTTCGCAGGAACCTGGAACGGATTGGAGAAGTAATGGCTTATGAAATTAGCAAGGAGTTAAGTTGGGAAGAAAAGGAAATTACCACACCAATGGGTATTGCTAATTGTAAAGTGTTGAAACAGCAACCGGTTTTAGCGACTATTTTAAGAGCAGGCCTCGGCATGCATACGGGACTATTAAACTATTTTGATAAAGGAGAAAATGCGTTTATCAGTGCATATCGAAAGCATTCGCCGGATGGTACTTTCGAGATTAGCCTGGAATATATGAGCTGTCCCGAAATTGATGGCAAGGTTGTTATTATCAGTGACCCAATGATAGCAACCGGCGCATCTCTTGTAAAAGCTATACAATTTTTAAAAGGTGAAGGGGATATTAAGGAAATGCATATTGTTTGTGCTATTGGCTGTACCGTTGGTTTAGACTATGTGTTGAGAGAACAACCAAAAGCTACCATTTGGTGCGGCGATATTGATGATGAGTTAACCGCAAAAGGATACATTGTGCCCGGCCTTGGAGATGCCGGTGATTTGGCATTTGGACAAAAAATGCAATCCTAGGTTATTTTGAAAAACGAATTATTAATTGCGCCATAATTTAACCGGAATATCTTTAGCTAATTTGCTTTTTTAAAATTAGGCCCTGTTTTAATAAAAGAGTTGCTCCGGCCACCCCACGCCGGGAATCTGGTATCCTCATTAATTACCTCATCATTAATGGAAAACTGTATATTTTAATATTTATATAAATGGGATCATTTAATTTTTAAAGGCCCTAGTGCAGCAATTTGCTTTAAATCATTATCTTTAAATTTCTGAACCTAATTAAAATGAGAAAATTTATACTTATAGCCGTATCGCTTGCTTGTTTTGCCGACCTGCAAGCGCAAGACCCACATTTTTCACAGTTTTTTTCATCGCCACTTACACTTAATCCTGCTTTTACAGGTAAGTTTGATGGTACCTGGAGGTTGGCGGCCAATCATCGGGATCAATGGCCGTCTATACCAAAAGCTTATGTTACCACTAGCGGTTCCGTTGACTTTGGTATTTTGAAAGGTAAAATACCGAAAGGAGATGTATTTGGAATTGGCTTTTCTGGTTTAAGTGATCAAAGTGCTGATGCAGCTTTAAAACTTAATTACGGTTCGGTATCTTTAAGTTACCACAAGGCATTGGATGAAGAAGGGTATAACACAATTGGAGCAGGGTTTCAGGCAACATTTAGTAGTGCAATTTTGGATAGAAATAAATTGACTTTCGAAGATCAATTAACACAGAATGGTTTTACGAATCCAACGGCAGAAACATTTTCTAACGGCACAGGCCAAAATTATACAGATTTGAATGCGGGTATTTTATATTCTGGTTCCAGCAATGGGGTTAATAATTATTACATGGGTGTATCTGTTTATCATATAAACAAACCCAATTTAAGTTTTATCGATAAAACATGGAATCTGGCATCAAGGATTACTATTCATGGAGGAGGAGCATTTCCTATAAATGATATGTTGTCTTTTAATGCATCTGCTATTTACCAAATGCAAAATAAAGCCAGCGAAATAGTTGTGGGTGGTGCTTTGTCAGCCTTATTAAATGGCGATGAAACAAATCCTACCAGCGTTTATTTTGGATCTTGGTTGAGAGTAAGTGATGCCATTATTCCCTATGTTGGTATTGAAATTAATGGGCTTAGAATTGGCGCCAGCTATGATATAAATACATCGGCTCTTAAAGCAGCAACTGCCAGCAGGGGAGGTTCGGAGTTTTCAGTTATTTATATTAAGCGCCCTGCAGAAGTGAGAGGCATTCCTTGTCCACGGTTTTAAGCATATTTAAAATACATTTTTTTCAAAAAGGAAACAGTTGTTTCCTTTTTTTTATACAATTTATCCAATTCTTTCAGCTCAGTCGCAATATATTTTTTAGGAGATTTTTCTTTGAATAACACTCTCCATGTAAAAGTTAACATGTTATAGGCAAACAGATATGCGTTCACCTACCATTTTTAATTAACCAATCATACAGATCTTTACTTAATCCACCTGTTTAAATTATTGCTGATTTTTTTTGTCTAAATATTCTTTTTATAAAAATTTTGCCAATAGAAAGAATGCTATTTGTGTTGTACGATATTCAGATAAATAGTTTGCAATAAAAAGCCCCGAATAAATCGGGGCCCTATTGATAACCTTTGATGATTTTATTACTTAAAAACGCTAATTATATATTGCGCAATCTCGGTACCTTTTGCTTTACTCAGCTTATCAAAAGCAGCTTTGAATGCAGGGTCTGTATAGTTCCTATACTGTTCTGGAATTTGATTTCTGAATATCATAATGTCATCAACTCCTTTTTTAATTTTAGCATTGTCGTTCAGTTTTTCCAGGTAGCCGCAGAAATCGGTTGTTGAAGCAATTTTTTCCTGGCTTGGCGGTGTTTCCTGGTAGTTCTTAGCAATTAAATCAAAATCAGCTTCTGTGCCATTGCTGATGATCGCTTTATTGACTATGCTACCTAAATCACCTTTTGCGTCATTGCTGAATTTTTTCGCCAGTTCGTATGCCTTGGACGGATCTAGTTTTTCCAGCCCATCCAAAGAGGCACCGGCAACGCTGTAGGATGAATCGTTAACAAACTTGTTATACAGCGGCAGGTATTTTATATCAGCAGTTTTAGCTAAAAATTTAATAGCCGCAGCCTGTGTCTTCTTATCCTTATCATTATTGGCGATGGATTCTATTGCAGCAACTACCTGTACGTCTTTTGCCATTTTTGATTTACCAAGCCTGTCGATTGTTAACCTGCGCAAGCCATCAAATTTATCCTGCAAACCAAGTGCTAATTCTTTCATTCCTTTTTTTGCAAAAAATTCCAGCGCTTCTCTTCTGTCTAAGTAGTTAGGTGCATATTCCATTTGGTGCACATAATTTTCTGCAGTTTTATTGTCAGTCTTTTCAGCCAATATAACTTTATCGGCATCTACATTTATCAAATTTGGCCTGGATGTATAGTTAAATGTAAATGTATCAATCTTGTTCTCTATCCACACTTTTCTCTTGTTTTTTGTACTACCATTATAAACATCAATTGCAACCGGAAGCCTGAATATTTTATCTGTTTTTTGTGTTTGTTCAATTATAACCAACGCCTTGCCTGCTGCATCATCGTACTTGTAATCAATTTTTAATTTTGGATGACCAGCGCCATAATACCATTGGTTCCAAAACCAGTTCATATCCTGTCCCGTTACTTCTTCAAATGCAAGTCTAAGTTGTCCGGCCTCGCCAGCTTTAAATTTGTTGACAGTTAAATAATTATTTAACGATTTAAAAAAGGCATCATCTCCCACATAATTTCTGAGCATGTTCAATATCCGCCCACCTTTATTATAGCTAACTGCATCAAACATATTTTCCTTGTCAGCATATTGAAAACGAACCAGCTCTTTTTGGTCGTTTCCGGGCTGCATCAGGTAGCCCTGCATATCCTGGTAGTGGTGTTCATCTGCAGCATCTTTTCCTTTTTTATATTCCATCCACAGATATTCGCTATAATTGGCAAAGCTTTCATTTACGGTGAGGTTACTCCAGCTTTCTGCAGTTACCAAATCTCCAAACCATTGATGAAAAAGTTCATGAGCTATTGTTTCTTCCCATCCATTTCCGTCAACCAATTGTCTTGCATTTTGATAAGCACTTTCCTGGTGTAAGGTTGCAGTAGTATTTTCCATTGCTCCACTTACATAATCTCTTCCAACTATTTGTGAATATTTCGCCCAGGGAAATTCAACTCCCAGCTTATTGGAGAAAAATTTCATCATTTCCGGAGTATTGCCAAAAATCTTTCTTGCGTAAGGCTCATACTTGCGCTCAACATAGTAGTTAACTTCTTTTTCTTTGTATTTATCTTTTACAATGGCAAAATCCCCCACGCCCATAAAAAACAGGTATGGAGCATGAGGTAGATCCATTTTCCAATAATCAGTTCTGGTGCCATCCGCATTTTTAACCTGGCTTTTTAAAACGCCATTACTTAACGTTACATACTTTGCAGGCACAGTCATGTATATTTCTTCTGTTGATTTTTGATTGCTTTTATCTATTGTCGGCATCCATACACTGTTAGCTTCTGTTTCCCCTTGTGTCCATATTTGTGTAGGCTTATCTTTTTCCGCTCCTGTAGGATTAATAAAATACAATCCTTTGGCATCCGTAATAGCTTCGCTTCCTTTTACAACAAGGTCGTTTGGTTTTGAAGTATATTCAATGTAAAGGGTATATTTGTCGCCCCCTTTATATGTTTTGTCTAATGTTATAAAAAGTTGCAGGCTGTCGTAGGTGTATTTCAACTTTGATTTTGTAGAACCTTTCATGACAGATATTTCTTTTATATCCATTCCTTTTGCATCGAGGGTTAATGAATCTGTTGCATAAAAGTGCGGTTTCAATGTAATCCATGCTTTACCATACATCCATGCTTTTTCAAAATCAAATTTCACTTCAAGTTTAGTGTGCACCAATTCATTGGTTTTGGGGTAGCTTCCCCTGTAAATCTTTTTCCAGGTTGTGTCTTCAGGGCCTTCAATTGGCTGAGCAATACCCTTGGTAAATGCTGCCAGTACTACAATACATAAGAATATTTTTTTCATATTTTCATTTTAGAGTTGCAAAAGTATAACTCCAAATATGAATCCAAATCATTTTTTAGATAAATGGCAAATCGATTTATAATATAAGTAGTTTTGTAATCAAAGCAAATCAGGCATGAAGAAATACTTATTCTCTCTCTCGATATCAATTTTATTTTTTTCATTTAGCTCAAAAGCACAAATAGATCATTTTATTTATTTACAAACGGAAAACAAGCAACCATTCTATGTTAAGCTTAATAAAAAAATAATTAGTTCTTCTGCCTCTGGCTACATAATAATTCCCAAACTTCAATCCGGCAGCTACGATTTAATAATTGGCTTTCCAAAAAATGAATGGGCAGAGCAACATTTTACTGGTTCTGTAAAAAATGATGATGTTGGATATCTTGTAAAAAATTTTGGAGAAAGAGGCTGGGGATTGTTTAATCTTCAATCGTTGCAGGTAGTAATGTCCGACGAAAAAATTGCAGACGCAACTTTGGCAAAAGTTGATAAAACAGATGAGTTTTCAAATCTTCTTTCAAATGTGGTAAATGACCCGTCAATCTTAAAAAAAGAAGTAGAAAAAAATGGAGAAATAAAAATAGATACATCTTCATCAGCATCACAGTCTACGAATGAACGTGCAATGGAGCAGGCAGCAATTCAAAAAACTGCTTCTGTTACAAATATTGATGCACCAGACAAAGCAATAAATCAGCAAAACATGTTAGACGGAAAAATCAAAAAGATTCGTGAAGAAAGTAATGAAGCAGGTGTAAGTATTATTTATGTTGATAAAGGAAATAAACAAGCCGATACTGTAAATATTTATATCCCTAAAGATAGTATAAGCTTTGCGGCAGATGTATCAAAGGAACTACAACAAAAAGATGACAAATTACATCTTGCTGATAGTGTTAAAAATGATCAATCGCTTGCAGTGATTGCAGAAACACCGTACACAAAAAAAAAGCCTTTAGAAGAAGAAAAGTTACAGCGTATTGGTACTGTTGCTGATTCAATATATGATGCCCATAATGCGCCCACAGAAAGTGAACATATAGATAGTAGTGCAATAATTAAGCAAAGCAAAGAAAGATTAGCCCCGGCAACTCCCTCGCAGGCAATTGACCAAAATGATAAAAAATTTTTACCTATTGAATTTTCTCCGGTAGATGGTAACCAAAACGCCAAAGCTGATATATTAGTTGATAGCAAAAAATTAAATACAGATATATCTAAAAAGGATATTGCAGCAGACTCATTTACTAATAACCAGAAGTCATCAGTTCTTATGGTTAATTCTGATTGTATTTCCAATGCATCGAATGATGATTTTTTGAAATTAAGGAAGAAAATGGCGTCCGCCAAAACAGACGACAGTATGCTTGAAATTGCAAAAAAAGGCTTTAAGGCCAAATGTTTTTCATCAGAACAAGTAAAAAACTTAGGAGCATTATTTCTAAAGGAGTCAGATAAGTATGCCTTCTATGATATGGCCTACCAGTTTGTTTGGGATACACACAACTTTTCCTCCTTAGAAGACCAATTATCAGATCCTTATTATAAAAGCAGATTCAAAGCAATGATTCGTCATTAATTTTTCTTTTAGAATAATATCATTGTAAAAGAAACTTATGTCACGATATTTTATCGAACTGGGATATGACGGTGCCAACTATGCCGGTTTTCAAATACAGAAGAATGCCAATTCTATCCAGCAAGAAGTTGAACAAACCCTGAAAACAGTTCTTAGAGCGCCAATTCAACTAACATGTTCCTCGAGAACAGATGCAGGTGTTCATGCAATTTGTAATTATTTTCATTTTGATTGCGATTTATTAAGCGATATAATAGTTGGGACAAAATTATTGAGAAGTCTTAATGCTCTTTTACCTGGTGATATTGTAATAAAAAGAATATACGAAGTTCCTTTAGATCAACACAGTCGTTTTAGTGCAAAATCCAGAGAATATCACTATTTTATCTACCAATCAAAAAATCCCTTTTTAATTGACCGGGCCTGCTTTTATCCCTATAAACTCGATTTGCAAAAACTTAATGAGGCAGCTGGAGTCCTGATGGAATACCATGATTTTAGTAGTTTTTCAAAAAAACACACGCAGGTAAAATCGTTCGAATGCCAAATTTTTAAAAGTAACTGGCTATTAGATAAGGAAACCTTCATTTACACTGTAAAAGCCAATCGGTTCCTGAGGGGAATGGTTAAGGGATTAGTTGGCACCATGTTAAAAGTTGGAACTGGTAAAATTTCATTGCAGAATTTTCGTGAAATCATAGAGTCAAAAGATTCTTCTAAGGCCAATTTTGCTGTTCCCTCTAAAGGGCTTTTTCTAATAACGGTTGAATATTGAAATTAAAAACTGGTAGTGCCCAAAGGAAGCTGCAACACACTTAGGCCTATTATCGAGCACACTTTGTATGTTTTGTATATTATTCTCTCATTTCTTTTCTATCAAATGGAAATTGAATACTAATAAAACGTCCATCCGTATTGAGTTTTATTCTGTACCTCCCAACTATTTTGCTTCAATCATTCATTATTTGTTCAAATAAAGTTTGCAGTTAAGTTGAGTGCGTTTATCTTTGCGCTCCCGAAATAAAAAAGGGGGAAGAAAGTTCTTAAGGTATCGGGATAAAGTTGAGAGAAAGAATGGTTTTACAGGAAGTTAAAATGA
>JANYCA010000157.1 GCA_025360525.1 Chitinophagaceae bacterium
GCCGGTTGAGATGGTGGCTGTTTTTGGTTTAAAAACTAAAAATAATAAGTATCGATAGATAAACTGACAAGCTTTGTATCTAAAAAGGTTATGTTGGCTTTTTTGCAGCCATACTGCGTAGCTAATTTGAAATGCACCCCCCTGCATTATACGCTGACCAGTTTGTTACTTTGTATTTATCTTTACTCAAAGGATGTAGTTTTTTGTACCAATTGTTTCGCAACAACTAAATAACCTAACTATATCCTTTACTTTAACCCGTGTGGGTAACATTCATCCTTTTTCCCAATAATAAAACTTATCCACACTCATTCATGCAACAAAGCCATTTAAACCCAATAAATAAGCATTTCGATAGAGACTTGTCTCAACCAATGATACTTAAAGTCTTTCCTAGTTATACTAAAAAGGATAAGCTTATTGTCGATACGATTAATAAATTATAACGTGAAAGACACTTTGATATGTTTACAGATGATTTATTAAAAGCTGGAGAAAATTTTGCAGTTTCAATAAATAGCGAAATTATCAGTGCTTTGGACGCTGGGGGTTACTCTGTTTTCTTTATCTCCAAAGAAACAATTAAGAGTGTGTTTGTTCAACAAGAACTAAAACCCACACTTGATAAATATTCAAATCTAATAATACCGGTCATTATTGACGATAGTCCAATTACTGAGTTATTTGCTCAATATGAAGCCTTAAGTCTATTTGACGAAAATTACCATGAGAATATTAATAGAAATAAACTTGATGACTTAATTGTCTTATTATATTGGCAGATTTATCAAAATACAAGTTTTGGAAATTAGACTAACGATTGAGGCACTACATCGCTACTTGCCTTGAAAGAGATCTGACAGAAGGAGGCTTTTTATCAATATGGTTTTCGAGTATTGTACGGGCTTCATGAATCCTTGCTGTTCCAAACGGGAAAAATGATATGATTTGGCATTTACTAAACCGGGAGGAATATCAGGTAACAAAGAAGCAAAATCATTGGCAAAAGTAAAAGCACCTTTATAATCCGGATTCACAACTCCGTTAGAACGTTTATCACCCGGACATAAATAACATGTTGAATCTTAAGATGGCCTGGTATCATTTGGCAAATCTTCTACCTTGCCCTGCCAGGGGCGTTTCATTCTATGGGGTGATACCAATACCCAGTCGCCAGTTAAAATATTTAATCTTATGTGTGAGTGTTCTTTTAAATCAAACATAACTATCAAATAATTTCAGTTCCGTTTTCAATGGATGATATATAATAGGTAAGCGGCAAGTTAGTCGCCGTTTCGTAAGCTGGTTTTATTTCCGTAATCAACTGTTCAACCCCTTCTTCCATTACCAGGTTAATTGTGCACCCACCAAAACCTCCACCCATCATTCTGGCACCTATCACTTCATTTTTGCTATGTACAAAATTCACAAGGAAATCAAGTTCTTTACAGCTAACTCCATACATCTCACTTAAGCCACGATGTGTAAGAAACATTTTTTTACCGAGCGCATGAATATTCCCCAGCTTCAAGTCCTCACAACCTTCGGTAAGCCTTTTTATTTCCTGTACAATAAATCTGCAACGCATATCAATCAATTGATCCTCTATCAGTACATGCTTGTTAAGCATGTCTATTGTTACATCCCTCAGTGAGCTTACCTCAGGTTCGTGTTTACGAATCCACTCTATCGCTTTGCCACATTCAGTTCGCCGGGTATTGTACTCCGATGAAGCCAATGAATGTTTAACATTTGTATTTAAAAGCAGGATTTTTATACCTTCTAACCGGAAGGGTATGTATTCATATTCCAGGGAACGGCAATCCAGTTTTATCACATTGTTTTTCTTACCCATCATGGATGCAAACTGGTCCATGATACCACACATTACTCCGGCATATTCATGCTCGGCTTTTTGAGCCATCTTAACCATTTCCAATCTGTCTAAGCCCGTATGCAGCAGTTCATTTAATGCAAAAGTTGTGGCACATTCGATTGCAGCCGAAGAAGACATACCAGCGCCAATAGGTACATCACTCATAAGCACCGCATTAAAACCTTTCAGTTGAATGCCTTTTTTGAGAAACTGTGCTGCTGCTCCCAATATAAAATTGGGCCAGTTTATATCCCCCACAGGCTTCATCTCATTAATATTAACAGAAAAAGTTTCATTCAAGTCATGAGCAACCAAATGTATTTCCTCGTCATCCCGGAGGGAGATAGCGAGATAGGCTGCCTTATCAATAGCGGCAGGCAAAACAAATCCTTCATTATAATCTGTATGTTCACCTATCAGGTTAACTCTTCCAGGGCTTCTTATTAATAAAGGTTCCCCCTGAAAAATCTGTCTGAATTTTTCAGCTATTGTAGTGGCAATTTTATTGGTAACCTCTTTTTGCATTGTATGATTGTTACTGCTCTTCTTAATAATTGGCTGCTATTGCTGTTTACATTTATTTTACCACAGGAAAGGATGCAATTCTTAACCTTGCTGCACCCATTGGTATTAATTCTATAGGTTGTTCTTTTGTTGATACAGTTACCGGGCTTTGCGGTAACACATCACACAATCCATTTTTATCCAGAATCCATTCAGGGATAATCTTACCTTTTGCTTTTAATATAAAGGGTACTGCATCTTGCGTAAAAGGAAAATTATTTTCGGGCCACGATCTCTTGATTATTTTAAACTGACTTTCTAATGGTTGCTCATTTAATACTAAACCATAATTCCACATGCTAGCCGGATAAATTTCATACGATGGCCATTTTGACTGATCCGAATTTTCCTGCCATTTAGAATCACCGATAGCAGATTTTTTGCTATCCATCTGTTTATAGGTTTCATCAATTTTTAAAGAAAATGTGAGTGGCCCATAATTGATGCTTACGCTATTCTTATTTTTGTCCCAGATGTCCTTTTTTAATTTCATTGGCAACACTAATTCCACCACATCCGCCTGTTTCCATTTCCTTTCTATCCTTGCATACGATCCTGCTTCAAATGGCATCGATTTTTCCACTCCATTCACCATTAGTTTTGCATTGCTGCACCAGTTTGGAATTCTTAAATACAAAGGAAAATTTACAGCAGTGGTGGTATTAACTTCAATGCTTATATTTTCATCAAATGGATAATGCGTAGTTTGCTTTAAAGTGACCATGTTTCCATTTCCAACTTTCGCACTCACTTCACTGCTGCTGTATAACATGGCGGCAATGCCATTATCTGGTGTTGCCATCCACAAATGTTCTGCATAGTAAGGCCATCCCATAGAATGATTGTGCTGGCAGCAACGGCTACTGAAAGGGTTCATCATTAAAAAAGGCCCCTCGTTTTGAATGCCGGGTGCATGATTTCGGGTATCACTTACTACCATGTTTGGAGCAGTGAGGTAACGCAATCCTTTGAAATCCGGCATCACCGCAGCAGGATAAGTGTTGAATGCCACATCTTCGCAATGATCTGCCCACATTGGATCTCCGGTGATGCCGGTTAATATCTCATCGCTGGCCATCTGCTCCACCATGCCGCATGTTTCCACTGCCTGCCTTGGATCATCAAACCCTTTCCTTGCATTTTCATCAGCACCAAACATGCCACCAGGTACTTGTCCATAAAGGCTGCGTACCAAATAAAAATCATTGTATGTGGCATTTAAAAAACTGCTGTCTTTAGCTTGCATGTAATAAGTTGCAGGCTCACGGAAACACTGAGCAATGTTTACATTGTGCCAGTTGGGCAAATTATTTTTCTGCGTCCAGTCGGCAGTATTACGGTGAATTTTATTGGCAAGGTCCAATAACCATTTTTCACCAGTGCGGTTGTATAACCAATAAATACTATACAGATTGTCACCACCCCTGCTATTCTCCCAATAAATTTTAAGCAGCTTCTCATCTGGCACAGTCATCTGCCATTTAAAATACTTTATCATAAAGGGTATAACACGAGTATCATTACTGTATTCATAATAAGACTGCATGCACCAAAGCATAAGCATATTGGGCCATAAATCAGGGGTATTCCCCTTGTTATCCTGATGTTCATTTTCCACTATTCGTGGCCCAAAATAACCGTCTGCTTCCTGGCTTTCAAAAACCTTATCCAGCCACAGTTTCGTCTCCGTAATTATCTTCTCATCCTTCAATACATAGCCCAAGTTGCCATATCCTTTTAACCAGTAGGGCACTTCTTCCCAGCCATGATCTCCCTTGCCGTTACCACTAAACCATGCATTGTTTTTTTTATCCAGCCATGCGCTTATATTACTAAGTTGACCGGTTAAGCCGTCACGCTGTAGCTCAAGAAATTTTAATATCCAGCCCTCTGGTTTAATACTGCCAACGGGCAATTTTATAAACGATAGTGGCTGTAAAGGCTTTTTATTGCTGATATAAAATTTATTCAGCTCCTTTAAACCCGGCCGTTTAATATTGGTAACACTTTCTTTACCCGATTGTGCCCACAAAATTTTTGACGGAGCGGTACCCAGCAGAACAAGGAAAATAACAACATGCTTTAATGATTTCATACTATTTGATTTGTCTATGTTTAAATATTTTTTTCAAAATTTTTATGTACTGATTAATTGTGCCAAATCAAATCTTTTCATAAAAAATTAATTATTCATAATTCATGTACTATCACTTTTCTTATAATTTTTCATGCTTGATTGGCGACAAATCAACTCCGGCTGTAATACCATTTTAAAAGGATCAAACTTTTCGGTGTCGCTATTATTAAGTGATTTGAAAAATAGGTTGGCAGCTTCTTCGCCCATTTGTACTGTTTGTTGGTTAACAGTGGAAAGAGTAGGGGTGATATATTCACCAAAAGGTTCGTTGGCAAAACCTACAATCGCAATATCGTCCGGAATTTTTTTGTTGGCTGCCTTAATGGCCTGCATGGCACCTAATGCGGTAAAATCTTCTACACTAAAAACTGCATCAGGTATTATTGAAAGTGATAGTAATTTTTTCATCTGTTCCCTGCCTGACTCTATACTTACCTTACCATATACAACCAAATCATCATCCACCTGGATCCCGAGTACATTCAATGCATCAACATATCCTTTCAGCCTCTGTTTAAAAGCACTTACGTGTTGCTGTCCGCCAATATGTGCAATCCGCTTGCATCCCTGCATCACCAGGTGTTTGGTAGCAGCCAATGCGCCAGCATAATCATCTACTACTACCGATGACACACCCAGTGTATCCACAGCCATTTCAAAAAGTATCAATGGCACTCCCCGTTTTTTTATTTCACTGTAATGATCGAGGTTAATCGTTTCCTTTAAAATAGAGGCCAGTACCCCGGCTACCTGTGACTGTAAAAAGGTTTGAACGCCTATTTTATCAAACCAATATAATTCATTGGTTTGATAAATAAGTATACTGTACTTGTTTTCACTGGCAATTTTTTCTATGCCGTGAAGCACAGAACCGAAAAAATTTATTTCTGCATTGGGAATAATTACACCTATAATATTTGACTTTCCGGAACGGAGTGAAGATGCTACTTTATTGAGCTGGTACTGCAGTTTTTTTGCTACTTCCCTCACCATTTGCTTTGTAGATTCACTTATTCTTGGATGATTGCTGAGGGCACGGGATACTGTTGCGGAATTAATATTCAACTCCTTTGCAATATCCATCATCGTTACTTTTAAAATAATTTCACTCATGAATACGTATTGAAATAAGAGGGTTGCTTACAGCGGTGATCATTTATCTTACCATTTGAACTAAATAAATCCGGTGTAGACACATCGGATTTTAACTAACGATTGCCTATGATTGCCTATTAGAAAACTGAACCTTGCTTTTAAATAATATTTATTGTACTCCGTTTAATTTCTTGATCATGTTTACTTCATCCTCACGGTATGGTGTGCCATCTTTTTTAAATATATCATGAAACCATTCCGTTGGCTGGCTGCCATCTGCCAATGGAGTATCCCATGCATAAATGGTATTGGTTTTGCCATCTACAAATCCCCAGTTAATGGCACCTACATTTTCACTTTTAAGCATCGGCATTACTGTTGCAAAACGGCTGTTTCTTGTACGGGCCATATATTCTGTACAGATCAATGGTTTGCCATTTGATTTTAAAACCTGTACTTCCAGTTTATGCTTATCCACCTCCTGGTAATCATGATAGGTAATCACATCTGAATTCATCAACTGGAAAGCATTCAATTTCTCCAGATTCCATGCCCACAATCCTGCAGACATTGGCTGTTCAGGATTTACCTCTCTTGCCCACTGAAATACTTTTATCAATAACGGCAATGAAGAATCTCCTTTGTTATTATTACCGGGCTCATTGTACAGATCCCATAAAAGAATTCTTTTATCATGAGCAAAACTGGTAAGCAAATCTTTTACATATTTTTCCAATGCAGGATAGCTTGCAGTATCAAAAGTGGCAGGTTGACCCGGGTCCTGCACCCAACCGGAATTATGAATACCTGTTTTTGGTGCTGGTTGTTTTCCTGCTTTGGGTTCTTTGTTCCAGCAGTCATCAAAAAAAACAAACAACGGTTGTATATGATGCTTGTCTGCAATAGTCAAAAACTGATCTACTCTTTTTTTAAATCCTTCCGGGTCTTGTTTGTAGGCAATGGAATGCAGGAATACCCTCATGGTATTAAAACCGATGCTTTGTGCCCAGCCTAATTCTTTGTCAATGGTAGCAGGATCAAAACTATTTGCCTGCCACATATCCAATTGGTTAATGGCATTGGCCGGGATATAATTGGCACCTGTAATCCATTGATGCTGGCTGTACCAGGTATTTGCTTTTTCTGCAGACCATACCGTGCCTGTAACGGGCACGGCAGGTTGTTGCTTCTTATTTTTTTGAGCCTGTGTGGCCGTTACTGTTACCAGTAAAAAAAAGGAGATTAAAAATTTATGCTTGTTGATCATGGTGGGCAATTTAAAATTGAATGATGCTATTTATTTTTTAATTTTTGTTCCAACACTTTTATAAAATACCCACCTACTACACTTCTTGCCTGGAAGCCTACCATCTGACCAGTTTTTGTTTCATTCCAGTCATTGATAGTCACACGGGAAATAGTTTTGTGGCGTAATTGTACATTGGATTAATAATTGACTCAAAGTCCAAAAGAAATACGGGGTCAGGACTAACCCCTGTTTCTTTCATTTTACCAAAACTAATCAGATGAATAATCATTACTAAATAAATCTGCTTATGGCTTTTATTTAAGTACCAGTTTTCAAAGATTATCCCAAAACATTCCTTTTTAAATTACTACCCTTTACTGTATTGGCAACCATACATTCATTACTGAAGCTCCCCTGTTTGCCCATGTATAATAAGGTATAAGTGTAATTAGTTTTTTTTCTTGTACCCCATTATTTGAAGTTTTTATTTCGGCATTAAGTGCAATAACCTTTTCATTGGAAATTTTTAAGTTTACAGGAGTAAATACATCAGCCTTATTAAGAGAAAATGCTGTTGCAAGAGTATTATTGTCTATTCCTTCCATGCAATAAACAAACGGCCCTCTTTGTATGGCAACTTTATTTTTATCACAGCTTATTGAATCGCTGGCAACTATGTATTGGGGATTCATAGGTATTTCCAGGTCAACCACATCTCCCTTTTTCCATTCTCTATTTATTACAATAAAGCCATTGCTGAGTTTTAGCTCTTCCTTTTTTCCATTTACTTTTAAGGTAATGACTGTTTTAGTATTGTTTAGAAAACGATATAAATCTCCGGGAGAAGCCTCTCCCTGGCTCCATCCCGGAAGGCGTAAATGCAGATCGAATTGTTTAGGAACCATTGGATTAATATTCACTTTTATATTACTTTTCCATGGATAAGCTGTTGTCATTTTTAAATTAACACTATCGCTCCCTAACGAAATTTTTGTATTGGAAGAAACAAATAAATTAATCCATATCCCGTTGGTTGACTTTCCGTAAATATAATTCCCCAGAGAAGTAATGAGCCTTGATATATTAGAAGGGCAGCAAGCTGTACCAAACCATTCTTTCCTTACATTTTTACCCAACGACTCCAATGTGTTGTCATAAAAAAATCTGTCTCCACTAAGGCTGATTCCATCCAGTGCTGAATTGTATAAAGTCTTTTCCAATACATCCACATATTTACTTTCGCCGGTAAGTTGTGCCATTCGCTGGTTCCAATATATCATACCCACAGATGCACAGGTTTCGCAATAGGCTTCATTATTTGGCAGGTCATAATCTTTTGAAAAGCCCTCGTTCTTTCCTGAAGAACCAATACCACCGGTAACATACATATTACGATGCACTACATCTTCCCATACACTTTTCATCGCATTCATATACCCCATATCGCCTGTGAGTGAACCAACATCTGCAGCGCCTGTATATAAGTACATTGCTCTTACCGCATGCCCTGTTATCTTATGCTGTTCTTTAATTGCTATAGAGTCCTGCCAGTAGCTGGGTGTTATCCAGGAAGTTTTATAATCATAGTATCTTTTACCTCTCTGCTGAAGATACCAGTCCGCCAGTTTAAGGTAACGGTCATCATTTGTTACTTTGTATAATTTTACCAATGCTAACTCAATTTCCTCATGTCCGCTGAACCAATGTTTATTTGCTATCCGAAAGGTTGAATCAATATGATTTGCAAACCTGATTGCAACATCCAGTAATTTTCCTTTACCAGTTGCATCGTTATATGCTATAGCTGCTTCAATCAAATGCCCTGCACAATAATCTTCATGTTTTTCCACGTCAGTCCATCTTTTCGAAATATCTCCCAATGTGTAATAAGTGTTGAGATAACCATCAGGTAATTGGGCAGCAGCTATTTTATCTATCCATTCATCAGCCTTCATTTCCAGAATCGGGTTAGGATGAGTTTTTAATGAATAGCCCATTGCTTCCAATGCTTTGTACACATCACTGTCATCATAATAAATACCTTCGTGTTTTTCTTTTTTGGCCCTTGCCACCTTTTCAAAATTTCTGATTCTTGGAGAATTTGTTTCGGTTTGATAAATACAGGCCTTTAATGTAACTGTAGCAACATTATCAATTTTAGGCTTCCAAAAATCATCCGTAATATTTACTTCTGAAAAACTGGTAAACTGAAATATTTCAGCAGGCGACTGTGCTCTTACTGCGGCGCTACCTAAACTAAGGAGTAGTGCAACAAAAGCGAAATATTTTATTTGCATGTTTTATTTGTTTAAGAATGAATGAAAATTATATTTTAATTGAGTTGAAATATTTTGAGTTGATTATTATTTACACCAACTAGTATAAGGGATTTACTATTAAAAGTTTTTAATTGTTTTATACTTCTTATCTCGCCGTTAATTTGAAACCCGGATTGACCATAAGCTGGATTTATAAATGATCCATTTTTTTGCCCAAACAGTAAAGTTCCATTAGAAGTATCATAACGTCCTTCATAAGGCAATACAGCAAAAAAATTACCTCCCGCAATTATATCTGTAAGACCATCTTTATTAAAATCACCGGTTAGCCAGCTAAATACTGGTGCATACTGGATTTCTTTTGGAAGCTCATACGGTTTAAATCGGCCCTTATCATTTAAAAAAGCCATACTTGATAATGTATTGGCCGTTAAAAGTTTTTGAGTTTGAAGTGACGTATTAAAAATTGTTTCTGCCGTTTGGCCTGCAAAACTGGAATAGTCAAGATATTTTTTTTTGATGACAGAAGGTATTATCTTTTCTAATTCTTCTTTTCCTAAAAAACTGTAATAACTTCCATTATGTTCTGTACATAAAATCTGCTCTGCTGTACCATTGCCATCAAAGTCGCCGAAATACAATTTTAAGGGGAATTGCAGCGACGCATGAAGTTTGGAATTCTCCCCTATATTACCTACAAGAATATCTTTTACACCATCATTGTTAATATCTGCAATACGCAAACAATTCCACAATCCACTGGTATTGGCAAGTCCGTATTTATCCGTGGTATTAATTAATCTCCCTCTTTCATTTAGAAAAATACTTACAGGCATCCATTCTCCGGATACAATTAAATCTGCCCACCCATCATTATTTATATCTTCCCATGCAGCATCCGTAACAAAACCAAGTTTCTCAATTTGTGGGCAAATAGTTTTTGTACTTATAGTAAAATTTCCTTTGCCGTCATTTAATAATAAATAAGAGGTTGGCATTTCACCGTATCTGCCTGTAACTACTCTTCCACCAACAAATAGATCCATATCTCCATCATGATCTATATCAGTTGCTACTGCTACTGATTTATTTCCTGAAATAGCAGGCAATCCTTTTGAAGCAGAGAAAATGCCCTTTCCATTATTAATATACAGCCTGTCATAAGACCTTCTGTCGTCAGCCGTAAACTGATTACCTCCACTAACTACATATAAGTCTGCATCACCATCGTTATCAGCATCAAAGAAAACAGCATTTACATCTTCACAACTTTTATCCTCTTCAAAAACTGATTGTGGTGATTTGATGAAGCCCCCTTTTGCTGTTTGTAAAAACAGGCACCCTGGCTGACCGCTTGCACCACAGATAAAAAAATCATCCAGCTTATCCCCATTTACATCGCCTATAGCTATTGCTGGCCCTTGTGTAGAAACAGCATGAGGAATGAGTGGCTGATATTCAAAATCATTAAACTCATTTTCAATATGTTTAAAATCTATTTGATAAGAATTACTGACATCAGAAAATAAAGGTTGGTAATTACTAACCTTCTGCCATGTAGTAATTGATTTATTTTGTGCAACAGTAATCGTTTGATTCGGCTTGAGTTGTACAAGTGTTTGCGCTGACTGCAATGAATCTGGCCAAATTACCTGCACAGAATCAATAGTTGTTTGTTTTCCCAACCCAATAAGAATAACGCCTGCTGAACAACTTTGGAATCCTTTTGATGAAGAATAATAAATATATTTTTTTGTGCCACCAGCAGAGATAATTAATTTTACCCCTAACCCTTTTTTATTAAACCCTTCGCCTTCGGGATGAATTACCAGGTAATTATTTTTTTTGTCTTCATTATTTTTATATACACTTGCCTGCTCATTAATATTATTTACGACCAAATCCAAATCCCCGTCATTATCAAAATCTGCATACGCAGCACCAGTAGAAAAACCCGGCGTATTCAATCCTGATAATTGAGTATCGTTAATAAATTTAAGTGAAGGGCTTCCCCTGTAAAAATAGTTTGCGACTTTACCCTCTGGCATTATTGCAAAAGCGGCATCACTTAGTTGTTGTTTTTTTACATCGTAAGCTGCTGCATTATTTGCATAATATTTTATAAAGTCAAGATTGTTTGGCCGCCTGTAAATACCATTGCTTACAAATAAATCGCAAAGACCATCATTGTCAAAATCTGCCAGTAAAGGGGACCAGCTCCAGTCTGTGGCGGCTACGCCTGCGTATAAGCTAATATCACTAAAGCTTTTACCTTCTCCATTATTTATTTGCAAGCAGTTTTTTGAGAATTGTTGTTGGTAACCGAAAGAAAGTTTGTAATTATAAATCTCAGGAGGGTCGTCGGATACAGAAGATTTTAAAACCTTTTCATCCTCCGACAGCATATCCAGTGTAATAATATCCTGCCAGCCGTCATTATTAATATCGGCTGCATCGCTGCCCATTGAAAAACGGCTCTGGTGCCTGAATGCTTGTTTATTTTGTTCTGAAAATGTTCCGTTTTTATTATTCAGATAATAATAATCTTCTTCATAAAAATCATTACTGACATAAATATCCGGCCAGCCATCATTATTGAAATCGTTTATAATTGCATTCAATCCACAACCGATACTGCCGCTAAAAATTCCAGCCCCTTTTGTTACATCAGAAAAATATTTCTTTCCATTACTCAGTTCATTTTTAAAAAGTTTATCACCGGAAAGCATGTCGGGAATATGTCTGTTAACTGTATCTAAAATTTGAGCAGAACTCTGACCTGTGTGTTTTACCAAAAACATATCAAGGTCGCCGTCGAGGTCATAGTCAAAAAAAACAGCCTGGGTATTAAAACCAGGTTCTTGTAAACCATATTCCAGCGCAGATTCTGTAAAGGAGAGGTTATGGTTATTGATGTAAAGATGATTCTTCCCATCTAGGTTTAAATAACCATTTACAGAACATACATAAATGTCCAGCCAGCCATCTCCATTTACATCTGCAAAAGTTACCCCTGTATTCCAGCTGCCGTCATTTTTAATGCCTGATTTAGCAGTAATATCTTCAAATTGAAAATTACCTTTATTGATATATAATTTATCATTGCCGGTATTAGAGCTAAAATAAATGTCCGGCAAACCATCATTATTTAAGTCGCCTGTGCCTACGCCACCGCCATTATAAGCATATACATAATTCATTATGTTCAGCGAATCCTTTTTTGGCAAAGTATTTACAAAACTAATATTGGTTTTCGATGATGGAAGCAGTGTAAAAAAAGTTGGATTGTTTTTACATGAGCAGACAGCCATTAGAAAAACGACAGATACAATTTTTATGGCACTCCCATTTTGCATTACATTTTATTTTATAGTATTCAACAATAAATAAATCATTGATTAGCCAATCCATTTTTTATTACTATTGATTTTTCTAAACGCAAACTATCCTTATACATATTTTTCAAATCTGAAAGCCTGTATAAATTCATTACTACATTTATCTTATCAGCTTCCTTTACATCTTGGGGTATTTTTATACCAATATCAACACTTATAGTATCAGTCATAGACAACGAGTCTTTATAAAGATGAATCCTGGAGGCATACTCTCCACAGTCAACAGGTTGTATGTTGCAAAGCCCGGTTCCAATTTTAGTAGGCACACTTCTTTCATTACCCGGATTTTTATTGAGATATAGAACGTCGCCACTGCAATCAGCAGGAAAGGTATTTTTCTCTTTTAAGCAAAAGCAAAGCTTTCTTGTAGCCTTATCACCATTTTCAAAATAAAAAACATATTCGCCAGGTACCATGTCTTTCGGAACAATAAATTTTAAGTTGATCTTTTCTCCTGCTGTAGCATATACAAGCTTTTTTTTTGAGAAAAAGAAAGCATAAACCAGTAATGCAGCCACAACTGTAATTAAAAAAATAACTTTAAGAAGAAAAGATTTCTGTGTTGTCATTTACTTGTTTAACTAAGATTTTTTTAAATATTTTTCTACAACATACTGCCCGATTTTCTTTCCTTGTTTTTGTCCTTCCTCAATGGCATCCATAAAATGGATACCACCGTAAAACCGGGAGAGACCAGCTTCTGCAGCCGCTTGCCGGAAAGAGGAAAACTTTCGCTCTGGCAACCCATAGGGCTTTTCTACCGTATCAATAAAAAAATAAGAATCTCCAAAAAAAACAGTTAATATTTCCGCGGCGCTTGAAGAAATAACTGAATGACCACTTGGGTATTCGGGAAAGGGCGGCGTTTGCAGGAATGGTTGCCAACCCGGGTCTATCATATTCCTTATTGCACTTTCAGGTCTCACCCTGTTAGACCTGAATTTTTCTGTCCAGCAGCTTACAAATGCATCCATCACTCCTGTGGAAAGTAATGTATAGACCATGATAGTAGAATCGAAAGAGAGTTTTCTTTCTTTACAGCAAATGCCTGCAACGCCCATCCAATGTGCAACCGGGGATATTTTTTTTGCGCCTATTTGCAAATGCCCTTCGTTTATTAGAGCAAAAGGGTTACAATCCCAAAACGAAGCAATATTCCGGTGTTCAATATTTACAGATTTTACTTCTTTATAAACGGCATCTGATAATAGATAAAATGAAGAACACTTTTTATCACTAAAATCTGTTGGTGTTGCTGGTTTAAAATCACTTACAGAATCAAGGTAAAAAGTACGCACCATTTTAAAATATGGTTCAACTGTAGCCATGTAAGCTGGCGGTGTAGCTTTCCAGTAAGCATTCCCACTAAATGGTGTATATCGCTGGTAATTACTAATTTTTCTATACCCGTCTTCATTTGCAAAAGCAAGTATCTGAATTGCCACCTGGTGTGCATATACTATTGATGAATCAATAATCTTTTGAGACAATTCATTTTCTTTAAAATAAACAATAACTTTTTGCCGTGATGAATCAAGTGATTTGCCTGAAGGTTGCATCTTTGAAGCCACTTCAAGCATCGCGAATATGGCTGCTGCCTGATATGAATAGCTTTTTACTCCGGGTTTCTTTATATCCGGGTAAGCATCTATTACCGTCCTCATACTTTTAAAAGAAGAATTATTTTCAGCAACAACCTCATAGCCAGCCAGCATGGCATAAGAATAAAACCGGGAAGCCAAAGGTGGGTTCGTTACATCATGAATCATTAATGATGTCATTGAACTTACAACATCACTAACATCTTGTGATGCTGGTACAAACTGGTGACGCATTTTTTTATCAGTGCATCCCTGCATTAACAGCGCAAAACACCAACCCGTTAAAAATGCCTTTCTCATTTTTTTTCTATTTGAAAACAAACAACTTTACTATTGTTAACCCCAGCAATGAATTTATCATTTCCAATTAATGAAATAAATCTTACATCACCCAAAATATTTAACCCTGATTTCCATTGCGGAACATAATTGAATTGCCCATCGCCCATTCCTGTAAATAACATACCATGGTTAGCATGACAATCACCAAACCTGATTTTTGAATGACTCACATTTCCACCAATCAGCAGATCTTTTTTCCCATCAGCATTATAATCCAGCAGTTCCATACCAAATATTGGAGAATACTGAGCTTCAGTGGGAAGAGCAATTGCTTTAAAACCACCTGAAGCTGTTCCAATAAAACACATGGATTGTAAAGTATTTACTTTTAAATATTTTGCATCTTTCATCTCTATATCTGTAAAAACGTCTTTTATTCCAGCATTAGCGTAGCTTTTATAATCAGTAAACCGGGTACGCATTATACTCATCTGATCAAGTAATTCATCACGGGATGGATAAGGGTAACTTTTCTCCTGTATATAATAACAAAAAATCGGGTCTACAGAGCCATTGTTATCGAAATCTTTATAGTAAAGTTCAGCAGGCTCTTTATCATTCACCCGGCATTGACTGTTTAATCCATAATTACCAACAATCAAATCGGGTATGCCATCATTATTTATATCATCCACTAACAATTTATTCCACCAACCATAATATTCTTTATCAAAAAACTTTTTTGTAGGATCAACAAATACCCCATTATTGTTTAGCCATATCTGAACCGGCATCCATTCGCCAACGGTAACAAGGTCAGGTTTACCGTCTTTATTTATATCTGCAAAGGAGGCATCGGTGAACATGCCTGCATTCATCAATCCTGGTGCAAGTGTTTGGGTTTGGTCTGTAAAATTTCCCTTACCATCATTTATCAATAAATAACTTCGTGGGGCATTCGGATAGTTTCCAGGTATTACTCTGCCACCAATAAACAAGTCAGGATATTTATCCCCATTAACATCAGCAACTGCAACACACCCTGCAGAAGAAAGCATGGAAGGAAGCCCGTTGGATGATTTTTTATAATGCCCTTTACCATCATTGATGTAAAGCCGGGATTGTAAAGCAACATCATTTTCCTTAAAATTATCATAGCCACCACTACAAACCAACAAGTCTTTATCGCCATCACCATCAGCATCAAAAAATACTGCTGCTGCATCTTCACAAGCAGAATCCTTCTCTAAATCCGGCTGGTTTAATATTTGAAAATCGCCGCCTGTTTTTTGTAAGAATATTTTTGAAGGTTGCCCTGCAGCACCTCCTAAAAAAATATCTTCTTTTCCATCACCATTAATATCTGCTTTGGCAATACATGGACCTGAATAAGAAATACTATTAATTAATAAAGGCTGTCTCTTAAAATCATTTACCGGGTTCTCCGTATGGATAAATTTAACAGGCGAAGTAACCTCTTTAAATATAGCATTAACTGCGGGCTTATTTTCCGCAGGAAGCAATACGGCATCTGCTTCATTTAGTTGCAGTGTTGTATCGGCCATTACATTGGAAAGCATTTGTATTTTACCGGAAGGCCAGGTAATTTTTACTGAATCAATCTTTATAAATTTACCAGTACCAAAAACCATCACAGGCGAGACGGAAGATTGAAAACCACGACTGATAAGCTGCTGCTGTACCTGCTGCTGGTTACCTGTAAAAAGTTTGACCGCTGCACCAACTCCAAATTTATTTTTTCCCTGGCCATTTAATTTTATCCGTAAATAGTTATTTTTTTGAATGGCGGATGAATTATTCCTGTAAACAAATACGGGCTGATTAATATTATTTATCACCAGGTCAAGGTCACCGTCATTATCTAAATCTGCATAGGCAGCCCCATTGCTGTTTGAAAGAGTGGTAATACCCCAGTCATCATTTTTTTTAGAAAATGATACCCCATGCTCATTCTTGAAAATATAATTTTGCAAATTGGATGAAGGCATTTGTTTCACTAATTCCAGCAAAGAAGATTTGGTTACATTGCCACCCATATCCCTTAATTTATCACCCATGAATTTTAGAAAATCCATGTTCGTATAATCCCGTAAATATCCATTTGTAACATACAAATCTTTCCATCCGTCATTATCAAAATCAGCAAATAAAGGCGCCCAGCTCCAGTCTGTATTTGATACTCCACTCAACTGTCCTGTTTCGCTAAAAGTTCCATCGCCATTATTCAGGTGAAGCATATTCCGCATGTATTGTGCATTCAGCCCCGTTTTCAGCCTGAGATCAAACAATTCAAAGTTGTCGTTGGAGAATAAAATTTTCTGCCTGTAATTATCTTCCGGCAACATATCAAGTGTATAGATATCCTGCAGGCCATCGTTGTTAATGTCGGCCACATCATTCCCCATAGAAAATTGAGATGTTTCAGAAAGTTTATATTTAAGGCTGTCTGTAAACGTTCCGTTTTTGTTATTGATATAGAGATAATCAGGAGAGAGGTAATCATTTGAAATATATAGATCAGGCCAGTTATCGTTATTTATATCTGCGATGGAAACAGCCAGGTTATAATTTAAACGTACACAATTTATACCTGTCTTTACAGAAACATCCGTAAAATAACCATCGTTATTCTGGTACAATTTCAAACCAGTTAACGAATCGTATTGATGCAGGAGATAAACAATATTATTTTCATCCAGGTTATTAAACCGTACCGGTGAGTGATTCAATAATATCATATCTAAATCACCATCTCTGTCGTAATCAAAAAAGGCAGCCTGGGTACTGTAAGCAGAATCGGCAAGGCCATACTTTTCAGCTTCTTCCTTAAACACAGGGATTCCATTGCTGTCATTTCCCTGGTTTATAAATAATTCATTTGCTCTTAATTTTCCCGGCAAATCTCCAGAATGGCATTGATAAATATCAAGTTTCCCATCGCCGTTCACGTCGACCATGGTGATACCGGTTTTCCAGCTATCACGTCCTATTACACCTGCCTTTTCAGTAACATCAGTAAATTTAAAATTACCACTGTTCAAATAAAGCTTATTGTCAACTTTATTCCCTGAAAAATATATATCGTCTAATCCATCGTTGTTTACATCACCAATTGCAACCCCGCCGCCATTATAACTATTTTCATATTGAAGCGGATTAATATTATCCGTTTCAGGCACATTGTTTTGGAAGTTGATATTAGTTAGAGACTGGTCAGTTAACTCAAATAAAGTTGGCTGACTGTTTTTATTATCAGTAGAACATGAAAATAAAATAATCAGTAGAAAAAAGTGGCAGCAATAAACAATAATATTCTTAACCATATATATTAAAGAAAAGGGCATTCATGATAACCAGTAATTCAATAAATCAGGCCATGCAAAAGCTTGCATGACCTGATTTAAGAGGCTATATTATTTTCAATTAATAACCCGGATTTTGTGTATACCCCTGGGTAATTTCGCTTAATGGTATTGGAAATAGTTTCTTGGTATCACCATTAGGTACATGATTAAGCCATGATTTTGTGGTGAAGACGCCGAACCTTATTTGTGTTATTCTTCTTCTAAACTCTGTAGCAAACTCCCATCCCCATTCATCTAACATTCTACCATAAACCACATCCGTTCCTCCTTCATTTGTAGAGTTGCTGCCATTAGCATATCTACCATACTTATAAGCACTTCCCAGCATTAGTTCAGCTCCCGTTACTGTAGCCATTGCTGGATTAGTCTTGAATGCCCTCTGGCGTACCTGGGTAACAAGGGTTGCAGCCTCATTTTGATGCCCTGTTCTTAAAAGAGATTCAGCTTTCATGAATAATACTTCAGCATAACGGAACACCTGAAAATCATTACTCATATCGATTTTTAACGGGATTTGATATTCGTATTTTCCATACCTATAGCCGTATTCCAATTCACTGAAATAGATATCTTGCAAATAATTTTTTATATTCAATTGCTGCTCGGTAGGTGTCCCAATATTAATTTTTATGGGATTTCCATCCGCTGCGAATTGCGGGCCTTGAACATAGGTATCTTTTAACCTGCTGTCCTGTGGGTTATAAGTATCAACAAATTGAGGTATTGCACAGGGGCCGCCCCAGCCAGCTTGCTCCATTTTATATGTTGGCTGATTTGCAGGATGCAAACTGCCCTGTCCTCTTGTAAAACCAGTTGAATTCTTTGTATCAAAAGGAACGGCTAATATATTTTCTCTGGAGCCTTCGTTTTGAACAATAAAATTATCCCTGAAGTTTGGCTCTAATATATATTTACCAGAATTGATAATTGTATCACATACAGCAATACAATCATCCCAATGATCAACACCGGTATAAATTTTTGCATTGAGATAAAACCGACCCAGTAAAAAATATGCGGCATATTTGTGCATTCTTCCATAAGTAGTGCTCGAAGGTGCTACTAAATCAGGAATAGCCGATTTTATATCCGCTACAATAGAATCAAATAATTGAACACGGCTTAATTGTGCAGGTTTAGTAGCATTGCTGAATTTAGTAACAAATGGCGCACTACCATAAGCATCCAATACCCACCCATGATAAAACGCTCTTAAAGTTTTCATTTCTGCTATCAACCTTTTAGATTCATCCGCCGGTAATGTTACCCTGCCCTGGCCAATCATAAAGTCAATAATCTGGTTACATTTCTGTATCCCTGAATAAGCTGAATACCAGCCTTCACCTTCTTCAGTAGCTTGAAAGTTATGCAAATGCTCTCGTTGATGAACACCGCCATCTACCCAACCGTTCGGCCGGCCGGGTATACACCATTCATCACTGCATACATCGGTTTGATAGCTGGTTGCATAATCTTTTAAATTTCCATAAGCATTTATTGCAAATCCATCAAGATCTTTACTTGATATATTGTATGTGCTGGCATCCACACTGCCATACGGTGTATCCTTTAGCTTAGTGCAGCTTGTAAAAGTTAAAAAGAATAATACCAGTGTTAAAGGTGTTATACTTAAAAAAATATTTTTCATATAAAAAAGTTAATCAGTTAAAAATTGACGTTTACTCCAAGCGTTACTGTTCTGGTGGTTGGATAATGATCTCGTGGATCAACCCCTGGTGTTAAACCATTACCATATAAATCAACTTCAGGATCCACGCCCTTATATCCGCTAAAAATTAAAGTATTGTTTGAGGATATATATATTCTTGCGCTATTAATACCTTTAAATTTAAAATTATATCCGAGTGTGATATTTGAAAGTTTAAAATAATCACCATTTTCAATATAATAACTATTGTAATCCGGATCTGCTGTCTTGGAGATAACTGTTTTTCCAAACACTTTATCAAAAGATGAAATCAGCACATTTCTGTGTTTATCTGTTTTCCTGTTTTCATAAAACATCCTGGGAGCATTAAGAATTTGGAAGCCAAGTGCTCCCCGCAGGTAAAAATTCAGGTCAAATTTTTTATACCGAAATGAATTGTTCCATCCTAATATTACTTTTGGAATTCCATTACCCAACACTTTTCTATCGTCAGGAGTTCTTAGTGAGCCTGTTATGGGTTTTCCATCTTTTCCTTCATATATCCAATTACCGCTGGTATCTATATCTATAACTTTAAATCCGTAAAAATTTCCGAGTGGCTGCCCCACTTCAACCCTGTGAGTCGGTAATTGTATCGGTTCCCCTGTAGTACCTGTAAAAAAGAAACTAATGGCAGTATCCTTGTTTACATCACTTTTAATTGATAAAACATTATTGGTATTCCGTGCAAAATTGAATGATGTATTCCATACAAAATCTTTATTGGTAACAGGAGTTGCGTTAATAATAATTTCCAACCCCTTATTGGTGATTTTTCCTGCATTAGCCCAGGTATTAGGTAACAAATTGGCTGCTGGAGATACCGGAAAGAAATATAACAATCCAGTTGTAGTTCGATTGTAATAATCTATACTGCCGGTAATTCTGTTCGAAAACAAACCAAAGTCAAGACCAAAATTAACCTCAGACTTTTGCTCCCATTTCAATTTTTGGTTTGGATTACTGGTGAATTGTAAAGATGGAATAAGTGTATTTGTGGCAGGGTTAAGAATAAAATTCCATGCGTATTTTTGAAGTGCTAAAAATGCCGCTTTGGGTGCAGCTCCTGTAAGACCATAGCTGGCCCTCAGCTTTAAACTGCTTAAAAATTTAAGGTCTTTCATAAACATTTCATTACCCAGATTCCAACCAGCGGATACTGCCGGAAAATTACCCCAGGGCTCATCTGCACCAACAAGTTTTGAGCTTGCTTCCCTACGGATGCTGGCCATCAGAAAATATTTATTATTGTAACTGTAATTCAGCCTTCCGAAAAACCCTATTAAATTAGTATTCACTCTCGATGAATTTAACGGAAAAGGGAACTGGCCGATACCTGAAGCATTTTGAAGTATGTTATAAGAAAAATTATCATTAATAAAATCCCTTGTTCTTCCAGAAAAGCCCTGTTCATCTCTATCCTGGTAGCTATAGCCTGCAATGCCTTTTATTGAATGTTTATTAATTGTTTTTGTAAATTCTGCAGTCAGCTCCATTAAATTTTCAATGTATTCAGAAGATACCCTTGAAGCATACCCTGCTATATTGCCACTAACAGACCAGGGATGATTTTGCGTTTGATAAAACCCCCTGATTTCATTGAATTGCGTCCTGCTTAATAATGCGTTTAATCTTAGTCCTTTAATCGGCGTAATGGTAATATTTCCATAAGTTCTTGTTTCCTGGTTAGATGCTTTTGAATCAGTTTCTTTAATCCATCCAATTGGGTTAAAATATCCCTGAGTTGCGTAGTTTCCGCTCCACCTCTCTGGGTCAGCAGGATCTTTAATAGGTGCCGTTGGATTTCTGATTATTGCTGCCCGGTAAGCATAATCATAACCATTATACTCTTGTGTAAATCCAGAATTATCGCTCAGGAAAAAATACTTATTTCTGTTTATTAGTCCGCCAATATTAACCTTAACTATTCCATTAAATAATGTTTGATTTGTTTCCAGATGAATTTTAAGATTATTGAGATCTGATTTTAAAAACGAACCTTCCAGCATCCGGTAATTAATATTTGCCATATAATTACTGTTTGTACTGCCTCCGTTAAAAGTAAGGTTATGAACATTGCTTACTGCTGTCCGGCTAATTTCACCAAGCCAGTCAGTACTAGCACCGAGGTCTTCGCCTTTAAAAAACATATTTTGGGCCAGCTTATCCCGGTATTGACCAGCAGTAAGAAAAGGCAATGTCTTATAAAAATTTTCAACTGTTGCATAGGTAGTGTACTCTACAGAAACCTTATTGCTGGCCTTTGCTTTTTTGGTTGTTATCAATATAACCCCATTAGATCCTCTAACACCATATATGGCAGATGCCGCCCCATCTTTAAGAATATCCACTGATTCAATATCTTCTGGTGCAATAAGTGACAAACTGCTGGGTACTCCATCAACCAGTATCAGCGCTCCATCTTCGCCTGCAAATAAGGATTGTCTTCCTCTTATATAAATTTGAGATCCAGAGAGTGGATCTCCACTTGGAAGAGCAATATTAACTCCGGCTGCCTTGCCCTGAATTAACTGCGCCGCATCCTTCATATAGCCCTTATTAAAATCTTCCTTCTTAACACTGGCAACAGAAGCTGTAACCTCACTCTTTTTTTGTGTTCCATAACCAATTACAACAATTGCTGCGTTTTCAGCAATTTCTATTGACAGGTTCAACTCTATTACTTTTTGAATAGTTTTTACAGCATATGTCTCCTTTTTATATCCCACAAAACTGAACTCAATGATATCTCCCACATTTGCCTCAATAGTGAAAGTACCGTCAGTTCCAGTAGATGTTCCGGCCCCGGATTCTTTATTGATCACAGTTACGCCAGAAAAAGGTTTACCCAATTCATCCTTTATCAATCCTTTTACTTTTGAAGCTATATCTACCTTATTAGTTTGCACTTCTTTTTTAACTGACAGCTCTTTCTCCTTTAGTATAACTGTATTCCCTTCCATAATATAGGAGAAAGGTTGAGTTGCAAAACAAACTTTTAGAACATCGTCCAATGTTGCATTTTTCACATTGATATCAACATTATTTCCCTTTTTAATCATCTGAATGTCGTAGACAAATTCAACACCAGTCTGGCGGTTGAGTTCCCGAAATACATAATCAAGCGGAACTGATTTTTTGGAAAGGGTTATGCTTTGTGCAGTACCAGAAGCATAACAATGAATAAAGGCCATGAGCAATAAAGCAGTCGTTAGTTTCATAACCCTGAGACTTTGGGCGTAAGCAATCCTGAATTGTAGCGATTTCTTACGAAGATAGTAAATTTTCATACTTTAGCATTGTTTTGGTTAAAAATTAATCGTTATCAAAGTGGTTTTTTGGAAGCCAAAATCTAACCGGGAGTGGTCTAAACACGACCGGTTTTTTATTTTTTTATTGTAATTTTTGTTCCTTCAATTTTAAAATGTACCCTTCCTGTAAGCTCAAAAATCTTAAGCAACTGATTTATATTTTCCTTTTTCCCGATAATTCCCCCAAATAATGTTTCCGGAGCCTTTCCTTCATAAACAACATCTATATTATACCATCTGCCTAGTTGCCGCATAATTGTTTTTATATCTGCTTCATCAAAATGAAATTTTCCATTTTTCCACGCTACCACCTGCTCTACATCCACATTACTTTTCATTTCAACTACCCCCTTATTATAATATCTTAATTGCTGACCAGGAACCATCATTCTTGAATTGGCGCCTTTAGATACACTAACAGAACCTTCTAATAAAGTTGTTGCAATTCTATCTTCATCGGTATAAGACATTATGTTGAAATGGGTTCCCAGTACCTTAACATCCATATCTCTCACTTTTACAATAAAAGGAGAAGCTTTATTTTTCGCTACTTCAAAATAAGCTTCTCCGGTCAACTCCACTTTGCGTTCACCTCCATAGAAATTTACCGGAAAAGAAAGAGAAGATGATGCATTTAACCAAACCTTAGTACCGTCAGATAGTAGTACCTGGTATTGCCCTCCCATAGGGGTGGATATTGTATTAAAAAGCGGGATTGAATTCAGATCAATTTTTTTATCATTGCAGTATACTAGCTGATTATTGTTATTACTTATTACTGTATTGCTTTGAGTAGCAACAATCCCGTTGCCAGCACTATCAAGCGTAATAATTCTTCCATCAGAAATTGTCAGGATTGCTTTATCAGTACCAGGCTGGATTTTAATATTGCTATTATGTTGCTTTGCTAACTGCTGCGTATTATCAGACTTGGTTGCTTGTTGTTTACTTAAAACCCAAAGTACTGAAACAGTTATTATTCCAATGAAAATTGCAGCAGCGGAGACTGTTTTTTTAATATTTTGTGTAATAAAAAATACCAGGCCCTTTTTTCCTATAACTGGATTTGTTAAAGCAGTTGCTGACCAAATGGAGTTTTTCATTTGGTCTTTCATCTCCATTAATTCTGTCTTTGAAAGATCAGAAAGCCCGTCCGTCTTATTTTCAAAATAATCATAGTAATTATGCAAAAAGTCCTCTTCTTCTGGGTTTGTCTTTCCAGAGATATACTTTTTAACCAAATCTAAAAACTGTTTCTTCGAAAATGGATTGCTCATGTATTCACTTGTGTACTATGTAGTACACAGGAACTGAAAAAATCCCAAAAAAAGATAAATATTAAAGTTGCTGATTGAGGAGGAGTATGAAAATTAGACTGTTTAAAATTCTTATCTTAAGGTCTTTAAGCATTATTCCTAATTGATTTTGAACCGTTTTCCTTGGAATTTCTAATTGTTGGGCTATCAGTTTAGTGGAAAGATTATTATTTAAATAGAGTAAAAACATTTTATTTCTCTTGGCGGGAAGTGCTTGAATCCAGTCAGCAAACAATTGGTAAAGTTCTTTATCCAAGACAGGGCTGTCTGCTGAAAAGGATGTTGTTAATACCGAATCGACAAGTTCCAAAAATTGTGAATTCCCCTTTGACTTTTCAATATATTTATACACCTGAAAACGGGTGGCCTGAAGTAAATATGCTTTGAGATATTCTATTTTTACTTGTTTTCTTCTATCCCACAGGTCAATAAAAACATTTTGAATAACATCCATGCCTCTACTCTTATCCTGCAATCGTTTATTAGCATTATTTAGCAAAACATGCCAATATCTTTCGTAAATCTCCTCAAATGCTTTTTCATTGTCATCTGCTATCATATTTAGCAAATCAATATCAGAATAAGCAGAATAGTCTGGACAAACAAACATAAAAATAAAAGTAAAAAAATAAAGTCTAATTAAAAAATAAATTTGCAATAATGGCGAGGCTTGTAAAGTTGATCATTCCAAAATTCTTTACAGCTAATTCCAAAATATAAGCTAATTCCAAAATATATTTAACGGAAAGAATCATCTTCTGTCATTGTACATATCATTTGAATCTATTCTCTTTATTCATTCTGTAATTTTAAACCGACAAAATAAAAATCACCGGTTTCGTTATACTGTCTCGTCCTGAAATAGGTAGACTAAAAAATTAACCAACGTTGAATTATGGGGTGTACAGAAATGTACGGGGCATAATCAAATTCCTCCTAAATCCTAAATTCGAATGTTCCACTCACAAAACCATAGGCTTCATTCGTAACAAAGCGCACCCAACCAGCATTCATTTTGTACAAGGATACAGCGGGCATCATTTATTTTGTACCCATAAATTAGCATATTTTGGTGAGCACAATATAGGCAATATTAAACAACAAAAATTAAAATGAGTTGGATGTGTTTTATTGAAATGCCCAGTTTCTACAGGTGTCACTCAACCCCGTTTAACAACGGCCAGGGTATTTGATGATGCAGCGTTTAACTGGTAGAGGAGTTGAAAGTCTGCGCTGGTTAGTAGAAACGTCCGTATGCAGTCTTGCCTGTTTCCATGAAGCATTCAGCTACTTTTTGATGGATTATGTTTTTCGATAGTAAGGAATAAAAGACTACTCGACAATTTGAACATTTTCAAACTTACCATGAGTAGTAAATCCTACAAATAGAGGGGCAACTCCAATGTTTATTTACAACAGACGGCTGCGCTTTCCCTATTCTTCAAATCTCATCTGCATATCGTTTATACAGAAGTTTACGGCCGTCTAAATCGGATAACATAAAAATGTTCGGTCATAGACACGTGCAGTATTACTATTCATGAATTTTTAAACCTAGTTGTGGTTGTTGGTCATCAGAATGTAGCAGTGTTCCTGTTGCTATCATTCCATCTAAGTATGCAGTATGGCGTGGATCTATAAGCACGGAGTGGACAAACGCCGGGTGTTTTTGTTTTGTATCAACCTTTTCACTGTTAACAGTTACAAATAACATTTGATAAGATCTAAGTGTAACTCTCTTTGTCTATATTAATTGAACCAAATGAAGGTTTAAAATACATGATCTTCGACAGCCGGGTTATTGCAAATAGGATTTTTATAAACCCTAAAACAACAGCTAGTTTATTCCTCGAACTGATTACTGTTGTTATTTTTGGTGGTATGAAATGTTGTGCCGACAGTCTCAACTGGGTGAGTTGGGAATGAAATTATTTTATCAACCTGAAAAAGATCTAGTTAATTAAATAATTCTCTTTTAAAGTGGGGATTTCAGTAAAAATTTTGTCGCTTATTATTACTCTGTCTACCGTCCTGGTCACGTTGCCACCATCCAATATTATGTTTGACTTTTTAGAGTGAATATTGAATGAGTTACAGATTGCATCAACATTGGATATTGCTTTTTCTTCCTTTGATTGTCTCTCTTAAATAGTCTGGATTATAAATAAATTGAATAAAATTATGTTTATCGATTTTTATTGGCATGTAATCAACAGCTCAAACATCTTTCGTATCCGGTAATATTTTATCGCAATAGAAACATCTTCTTTCATGAAATAAATACCATTTATAAAACTCATCGAAAGACATTTTAATTTTCTTTCCAGCCCACAGATTTCTGATCTCAGCAATTTTCAACCGGTCTTTTTTGGGGTCCTCATACAAGCTGTTAAGGTTGAGTTTGGTACTTAAAGTTTTT
>JANYCA010000171.1 GCA_025360525.1 Chitinophagaceae bacterium
TATTCCATTTTATCTCTATTAAATAGAGATAACAGTCTTCATTACTTTGAAAGCGTTTACTAAATTCAATTGCATTTATACCTTTAAACATAACTAAATAATTTAGAACAAAATTACTAATATTATTAGTTATAAACAAACCCTATATTTGTTACGTGAACGTTCTACTTAATCCTATATTTTTATTAAAATAGCTGCTAAGCTGCTACGTCTTTAAAAAATATAAAATACGACGATGGGCACTATAGGCATGACATTGATTGTCTGATGGAGCAACATAATTGTGTCACAAAACAGCAATTAAAATTAGTTGCAGAAACTATGTATCGTTTACGAATTTAAATTCTTATGTGTTACGAACCCAATTGAAAATAATTTAAAGTAACAGAAGGATACAATAAAAAAAACACTGAAAATCAGTGGTTTAAAATTTTGTGAACTGGCTGGGACTCGAACCCAGGACCCTCCCGATTAATATCGGGATGCTCTATCCCTGAGTTATCAAAATCTCAATATATTTTCTTGATTTCATCTTTTTTACTTTCAATTCAAATTGTTTTGCCTCCGATAATGTTGAGAACTCCTTTTTGAACTTTAGCTCCCAAGGCATTCCTGTAGAGGTAAATTTTGAATGGCCAATATTATGCTCATACAATCTTCTATTGATATCAATACATGCACCGATATAATACTTGTTAAGTTTTGAAGAATATAAAATGTATGAATATGGCATTAAAATAAAAAAGGAACCCAAAATGGATTCCCTTGTGAACTGGCTGGGACTCGAACCCAGGACCCTCCCGATTAATATCGGGATGCTCTACCCCTGAGCTATCAAATCAAAAGGGAAATGTTTGCAAGGTTATAAAAAAAGGAACTCATTTCTGAATTCCTTTGTGAACTGGCTGGGACTCGAACCCAGGACCCATACATTAAAAGTGTATTGCTCTACCAACTGAGCTACCAATTCGTCCTATTATGTTTAAAAAACTTTTTTATTTTCTCAGAACCCTCCCGATTAATATCGGGATGCTCTACCACCTGAGCTACCAATTCGTCCCGTTATTTATTTGGGATTGCAAAAATAGGGGAATTCACTTTTAGCACAAAGTTTTTTAGAAATCTTTTTAAAGAAATATGTCTTCTAAAAAATAAGTTTGTGAAGCTACACCCGTTGAAGTAACTTATTTTTGTTCAATAATTTTTTTATGAGTAGCTTTTTTAAAGATAAAGTCGTTGTTATTACGGGTGGCACCAATGGCATCGGTAAGGCATTGATTGATGCATTGATACCATTAGGGGCAAAAATTGCTACCTGTGGCCGCAGCCAGGACAGGCTTTACAACCTGCAGGTTCAATATTCCAACCATTTAATGCACACTATGGTTGCTGATATTAGCCGCTACGAAGACTGCCGTAGTTTTATCAACTCCACCATCGACACATTTGGAGGTATTGATATTCTTATTAATAATGCCGGAATATCGATGAGAGCATTGGTGAAAGATGTAGAAATAGAGGTGATAAAAAAGGTGATGGACGTAAATTTTTATGGCACTGTTTACTGCACCAAACTGGCGCTTGAATCTATCATTGAACGCAAAGGAACCATTGCAGGTATATCATCCATTGCAGGATATAGGGGGTTACCGGGCCGAAGCGCTTACTCGGCCTCAAAATTTGCCGTTAATGGATGGTTGGAATCTATAAGAACAGAATTGCTGGACAGCGGTGTAAATGTTATGTGGGTAAGCCCTGGTTTTACAGAAAGCAATATTCGCAATGTGGCTTTGGGTAAAGACGGCCAGGTAATGGGAGAAGGTTTAATGAACGAAGACACGATGATGAGTTCAGCCGAATGTGCTCAACACATTTTGATTGCCATAGAAAAAAGGAAACGTACCGTGGTGCTTACTTTTACAGGAAAAAGAACTGTTTGGATGAACAAACTTTTTCCCTCATGGGCAGATAGCTTAGTAAAAAAATTCTTCTTTAAAAACGGTGAACTTGTTAAGTAGTCATCGTTGGTAAAATGAGTGAATAAACTATTTATATTTATTTTGAAATCCTGTAATTTCAAGCTTTATAAAAGGCGTCTTCATTTTTTAAATTTTTTAGTGATCTTATTGCATCAATGGGCTATTGTGAACGCTCCATCATCCACCAATAAATTTTTCATTTCTTTTTAATATGTCGTTAGTAACACTTATATCAGATATTGGCCAACACGATTTTTTGGTTGGTGCAGTAAAAGGGCAATTGTTACACAGCAATCCTTCACTTTCTATCATTGATATTACTCACCAGCTGCCTCCTTTTAATTTTCCGCAGGCTGCTTATGTTTGCAGAAGTGCCATTAAAAATTTCCCCCCGGGTACTTTGCACCTGGTATTGGTAAATCTTTTCGACCAAAAACCAGAGTATCTTTTACTTGCTGCACACAACGGCTATTACATTGGTTGTGCCGATAATGGCTTACTCACCATGATATTGGAAGAAATACCGCAGCAGGTAGTTGCCTTGCGTTTAGATAAAACAATCCCCAAAAACACCTTGTATTGCGCCCAGGTTTTTGCAAGGGCATTTGCAGAAATTGAAAAAGGCAAAAGCCTGGAAGAAATTGGAGATGCGTCTGTCTCGATCCAGGTAAAAAATGCCTTAAAGCCAATGCTCGGTAACAACTGGATAGAAGGGCAAATAATTTTTATAGATAATTTCGAGAACGTAATTGTAAACATCAGCAAAGACGATTTTGAAACACAGCGCAAAGGCAGGGGCTTTAAAATTGCGTTTAAAAGAGATGAAGTAATTGACAGAATCAGCGAAACCTACGCCGATGTACCTGAAGGTGAAAAACTGGCAATATTTAATTCGGCAGGCTACCTGGAAATTGCCATAAACAAAGGCAATGCCGCAGGGCTTCTGGGGTTGCAGGGATTTTCCGAACTGCAACAGCAAAGTCCAAATCAATATATCAACAACCGCCTGATGTACCAGCGGGTAAAAATATTTTTTGAATAGTCTTAGTGTATTTTTCCGCTATTGCCTGTACCCGTTAAAATAAGCTCAATTAATTACATATACCGAAACCAACTTTTTGAAATTCATTAAAAATAACAGCACAGCAACCTTAACAGATCAGGAATTAATTGCTGCTTATAAAAAATGCAGTGATATGGATTTCCTGGGTGCACTCTACCTGCGATACATGGAGCTGGTATTTGGTGTATGCCTTAAATATTTTAAGGATGCAGAAAAAGCGAAAGATGCTGTAATGGATATTTACCTGGAGCTGTGTAGCAAACTGCTGCAACACGAGGTAGAAAATTTTAAACCCTGGTTGCATGTGGTTGCCCGAAATCACTGCCTGATGCAATTGCGAAGCCCTAAAAATTTAAAGGTGAGCGAATTAAATGCCGACTTTATGCAATCGCAGCAAACTACGCATCTGGAAAATGAAGCATTGGAAAATGAAGATTATTTTATTCAGTTGGAGCAATGCATGGAAACTTTGCCAGAAGATCAGCAACAAAGTATCCGGTTGTTTTATCTGCAAAAAAAATGCTACAACGAAATTGCAGTTATTACCGGTTACGAGTGGAACAAGGTGAGAAGTTACATTCAAAATGGAAAGCGTAACCTTAAGCAGTGCCTGGAGGCCAATAACATTTTTGATGAGTAGCAAAATACTTTTTTAGAATTGATTAATTTTATGCTGGCTTTTTAAAAGCTAATGAACAACGATAAAAAACATATTATTTACAGCGCAAAAGATATTGAACAATATCTTTCCGGCACTATGAGCAATGCAGCGATGCATGCCATAGAAAAAGATGCCCTGGATGATCCGTTATTAGCGGAAGCCATTGATGGGTATAGTGCCGTTGAAAATAACGACTGGAACAAGACTTTGGCAGAATTAAAAGAAAAAATATCAGCTGCAGAAAACACGCCGGTTGTGTCAATCAGCCAAAATTATTTTGTCCAGAGATGGAGGGTTGCTGCCGCAATTTTACTGGTTGGTTCGAGTATTGCAATTGCCTATCTTTTTACCCCAAAAAACAATACTGATAAAGAGCAGCTTGCTACCAAAAACTCTGCAAAAGAATTCAGTAAAATTGTCCGCAATCAATTGGCAACGACCGATTCTACCACCTATATTGCAGCCAATAATACGCCTGTTACAAACAACAAAAAAGAGCTGCTGAATACAGCAATTGAAACTAAAAAACCAGCTGTAGATAAAAACGCATTAGCAACAGTTAAACAGGATAACCAACCCACAAACGATAATTTTGTATACCAGCCTGGCAATCCATCAGCACCTGCATTTAAGGGAATACCACAAACTGACAATAGTAAATCACTTGCAGATAATACTGGTAAAGAAACGATAGCATCTAACAAAGAAGTACAAAACAATTCACCGAATAATGCAGCCAACGCAGCGAATGCAACTGACCTTAAAATAGCTGATAACAATATAAAAAAATTAGCTGCTCCCATTAATCAGCAAAACGGATTACAGTTTAAATCCAGTAATTTTTTTAATGCCCAAATAGTAGATGCAACCAATCATCCGCTGCCATTTGCACAAATAAAAACAGCTGCACAAAAACCAATAGTTGCCGATGCCAACGGAAACTTTAACATTGCAACTACCGATACATCAATGGCTGTAACAGTAACCGCAGCGGGGTATCTTCCAAAAAAATACCAGTTGCAAAATGCTGAAGCATTGCAAATTATCCGGTTAGAGGAAGATAAAACAGACCTACAGGAATTAGCCTATACCAAAAAGAAATCGGCTTCTCCAAAAACAGCTTTAATAAAGGAAGATAACATAAAAGAGCTGGAAGAAGACGATGACATTGAGCCCATTAACGGATGGGTTGGCTACAATAATTATCTTTTGCAAAACCTAACGATTAGTGACCAATTAAAAAACAGCAATGTCCATGGTGTGGTTGAATTGTTGGTTAAATTAAAAGCCAATGGCAATGTCTCGGCTGTAAAAATTAAAAAATCTCTTTGTGCTGAGTGTGATGAAGAAGCTATCAGGCTGGTAAAAAAAGGTCCTCGGTGGGATGTGAAAAATAATAAAGGCGGAGAGGCAAAAGTAAAAGTACAGTTTTAGCAACGGGAACTTAGACTTTAGAATTTAGTACGCAGACGCAATCCATCAAGGCAGGAATTAGAGAATCCATTAATCAGCAATTATTATTTGAGCCTGGCCATCCTGTTTCAACGTGGGGGACGATTCAAATTTAACAGCACTAAAATAAAATCAATTCTATTATTTCAACTAAGCTAACTGTAAAAAACATGCTACGTTTATCAATCTGGCTAATTATAATAACGACTTTTTTGGCAGTTGAGATGCAGGCCCAGGTAAAGTTACCAGCCCCCTCCCCTTTGCAAACGATTAAACAAGAGGTTGGCCTGGGAAGTATTGAAATCATTTACAGCAGACCGGGTGCCAAAGGCAGGCAGGTATTTGGAGACCTTGTACCGTATGGACAATTATGGCGTACAGGTGCCAATGAAGCTACGAGGATAACATTTAGTGAGCCTCTAGAGATCGGCGGAAAAAAAATAGATTCCGGCAGTTATGTTTTGTACTGCATTCCCAATGTAGATGTGTGGGAAATAATTCTTAATAAAGGATTGCAAAACTGGGGCACAGAAGGCTATTCCGAAAACAAAGATGTAGTGCGATTTAAAATTGTTCCGTTAAAAAATAAAATCTCTGTAGAGACTTTTACTATTCAGCTGAATGAGATTAAACCCGAAAGCTGCACCATAGAGCTTTTATGGGAGAAGAAAATTATCCGGATACCTGTATATTTTTCCATAAAAGAAAATCTCAGGCAACAGCTTGGTAAGGCTATGCAAACAGATAAAAAACCTTACTGGGAAGCTGCACAATTTTACTTTGAATACGACCGAAATCTTACAAAAGCGTTGGAAAATATTAATAAGGCGCTTGAAACAAATACAAAAGCCTATTGGATGTATCTCTACAAAGCAACTATTCAAAAAGAAATGGGTGATAATGCCGCCGCTCGCAAAAGTTCTGAAGCTTCTTTAGCATTGGCAACAGCAGCCAACAACGAGGATTACATTAAAATGAACAAGCAGCTTCAAAAGGACTTAAAAAAATAGCTGTATTATTCATACAGCCATCTTTTAAAATATTATTATTCAATTACAGCGTAATTAAATTCCGGAAAGAAAACTTTCATGGATATAATCTACCACATCTGGCAGGCTGTTGGTATTTTCATACACTTTCAATTGCCTGTCGGCACCTGTACCCTGCTCCATAATTTTATGAACATAGTTAATGGCGTGCCTGCTACCAAGATGTGGCACAACATCATCCACAAAATCAAGCAACTCATAAATTAACACCCGGGTATTAACCTCACTTTCTTTACCAAAATCAATCAGGCTGCCATCAATACCATAGCGGCTTGCCCGCCATTTGTTTTCATTGATGAGTGCCCTTGAATAAGTCATAAAATTTAAATTCTGGCTGCGTAGTTTATAGAGCTTGGCGCACAGTGCCTGGAAAAGAGCCGCAATAGCAATGGTTTCCTGCACGGTCATGGGTATATCGCAAATGCGGAACTCAACTGTATTAAAGAAAGGATGAACCCTTAAATCCCACCATATTTTTTTTGCATTATCAATACAATTGGTTTTTACAAGCAGCTTTACATAACTCTCATATGCTTCGATACTTTCAAAATAATCGGGTATCCCTGTACGGGGAAATTTATCAAATATTTTTGTTCTAAAAGATTTATAACCGGTTACCCGTCCTTCCCAAAAAGGGGAGTTGGTGCTTAGTGCATAAATATGTGGTAAAAAATACCGGGCAGAGTTGGCAATATGTATGGCTAGTTCCCTGTTTTCCATACCCACATGCACATGCAGGCCAAAGATGAGGTTGCTGCGGGCTGCCTCCTGTAATTCATTCACCAATTCACTATACCGGATGTGGTCGGTTATTAATTGGCTTTCCCAGTGGCTAAAAGGGTGAGTGCCGGAAGCGCCAATCTTTAAACCAAGGCTTTCGCCTATGCCACTAATTGTTTTTCGTAAAGTTGATACATCCATAAACGCCTCATCCACATCCTGGCAAATATCTGTACCTACTTCCACCACTGCCTGGTGCATTTCTGCTTTTACTTTATCCCTGATAATTTTTTGGCCTTCCTGTACTATTTTTTGTTCATGGCTTTTTAACTCCCTTGTTACAGGATCAATTACCATGTACTCTTCTTCTACGCCGATGGTGAAGTTTTTGTATGAAATGTTTGCCATGAATTAAATGGATAATTTTAAAATTGAAAATTTATTATGCACAAATATTATTTTTATGTTTAAACAAAAAACTGGTGTTGCGACAGTTTTAAATACACCTTTATCAGTAAGCATTTGGGTGAATTACAATTTAAATAGTTCGTTCATTGGAATACTCAAGCCCTTTAATACAACAGATACTATATTTTCGTTTGCTTCATAAATAACCGGCTTTCCATATTCATCCTGGTCGTTTAATACGTACACATAAATTTGCTGATACTCCGGATAAACAACCCAATATTCCAACACGCCGTTTTCTTCGTACAGATCAGATTTGTATTTTGTTTCTGTAGTGGTATTTCCCGGGCTTAATATTTCTACCACCAGTTCAGGCGCTCCGTCTACGCTGCGGTTATCTTTTAGTTTTTCAGCATCGCATACAACTATAATGTCTGGCTGAACAACAGTAGTTATTTCGTCATCCCTTCTTTTTTTCTTTCTATAAGGCTTACCTTTTAATCTTACATCAACTGGAGCAAAAAAACATTTGCATAATTTACCTTTAAGAAAAGTGGCAAACTGTAAAGCAATATTCATTGATACCTGCTGGTGTGTAAAAGAAGGCGCAGGGCTCATCTTAAAAATCTCCCCCCTTATCAACTCAATCCTTTCTTTAAAATTCCAGGTTAAGTAATCGGCGTAGGTAAATCCATAAGAGCTTTCCGGCTCTGCCACTTTTATTTCGCTTAAATCTTCTTTTTGTATGGTTAAATATTTCTTCAATGCGTTTCACTTTTAGAAAGCAATCATGCAAAATCAACTAACCAAATAAACTTTTAAAAAGATCACGAATCCATTTACTATTCCTACAAATAGAGCTATCAATTAATAAAGCACTTGTTTGTTGGCGCTTCTTTTAATGTATTCACCCCATGTTAAATTATCCTGTCCATCTGTTTGTGCCAATGCCTTTTCAATGGCGTAGTTGGCAGAAGTTTCCACTACCCATTCAAAATTTTCTTCGCCTACGCTACTACGTTCAGCATCCGGTGCCGGGTTGCAAAAATCAATGGCATAAGGTACGCCATCTTTTAAAGCCAGTTCCACCGTATTAAAATCGTAACCCAAATAATGATTGATGCGTAGCACCAATTCTGTCATCATTTGCAACTTCTCTTCAGAAGGTTTAAAATCTGCCACATACCGCAAATGATGTGGGTTACGGGGTTCGTAACTCATAATGCGAACATATTTGCCACCAATGCAATAGCAGCGATAATATTCTTCAAAAACAATTTCTTCCTGGAGCAACATAACCAACTCGCCGGTTTCTCCATGCTTTTCAAAAAAATCATCGATGCTGGTTACCCGGTAAACATTCTTCCAGCCGCCACCTGCAAAGGGTTTCATGTAAGCCGGAAATCCTATGTAATTAAAAATGCCCGCCCAATCTAGTGGATAAGAAAGATTACTGAACGATTCGCCTGTAGTATCTGCAGGTAAATCTTTAGAAGGTAAAATCACCGTTTTGGGCACGGGCACATTTATTTTAGTTGACAAACAATTATTAAAAAATTTTTCATCCGCACTCCACCAAAAAGGATTGTTAATAACGGCAGTGCCACATAGCGCTGCATTTTTTAAAAAGGCTCTGTAAAACGGAATATCCTGCGAAATACGATCAATAATAACTGCATACCCCGAACTTTCTCCCTGCACTACCTTTTCAATATAGACCGGTTCGGCAAGGATGCCCTCCACATTTTTACTGTTCACTCTTGATACAAAGGCTTCGGGGAAACTTCGTTCTTTTCCGTGTAATATTCCAATTTTTTTCATAAATGTCAGGTTGAAAATGAACTGTATAAATTGTTATTATCAAATATATTTTCATCGGGGGTATTTTCCAAATATATATTACCCGCCTGAACGCTTATAAACTGTCCAATGGGACGCTTACCCAATGGTAAAATATTTACCACTTAGCTACGTTATATATTGAAAGATAAACGGCAAACTATATCAGCAAGTTGATTGTTATACCCTAGAATGTTTTTCTTATTTTTGAAACTATGCATAAACACATCTTTCACCATATTACTATCGAAGATTATCTTATTGAATCGGTTTTTTTAAGCCGGGCGGTAAAGATTAATTGTTATATGCCGCTGGATAGTAACAGGCAATCCGACATGAGCCTGCTGCTGGTAAACGATGGGCAGGATATGGTTACCATGGGATTCGAAAAAATAATAGACAAACTCTACAGGCATCATGAAATTTCACCCTTATTGGTTGTAGGCATCCATTGCTCTGGCGACAGAAAAAATGAATACGCTACGGCTAATGTACTTGATTACGCCGGGCGTGGAAACAAAGCGGCACTGTACACCCGTTTTGTGATGGAAGAATTGCTGCCATTTATCCGGAAAACCTATGCTATCAAGATGTTTAAAGAGAAATCTTTTGCCGGCTTTTCACTCGGAGGTTTAAGTGCCTTGGACATTGTATGGGGCAATCCACAAGAATTCTCCAAAGTGGGTGTTTTCAGCGGATCGTTTTGGTGGCGGGACAAAGCCCAGGAAGAACCGGACTTTGATGAAGATACCAACCGTATTATGCACCGGCTGATAAGGGAAGGTGGCTATTATCCCTGGTTAAAATTCTTTTTTGAAGTGGGCACACAAGATGAAACTGCCGACCGCAATAACAATGGCATTATCGATGCTATTGACGACACCCTCAGCCTTATTGCGGAGTTAAAATTAAAAGGCTTCACCAATAACGATATTGAGTACCTAGAACTAAAAGATGGCAAGCACAATGTGCCTACCTGGGCAAGAGCATTCCCCGACTTTTTAAAATGGGGCTGGGGTAAAGAGGTGGCTGTTTAACCCCAAAAAATGTATGGTGAATAGTCAACTAATTTTTATTTTAGTACCAAACTTTTTTATCTCCTTTATTTTTAACACTATAGTCGTTTTAATAATCTTCATCTATTCAAAAATCCATTTCAATAGACATAATCAGGCTGCAATAAAACAAAGATCTTACGGATTATTGATAATCAAATCACCTAAAATTCTCAGCTTTTTCCCATCGTTTATTTTAAAATTTACCTTAGAACCAACATGCTGTACAACATTAAGCACACACTCTCCGTCAGCAGGAGGATCTATTACTATAGTTGAAGCTGCATCCAATACAGCAGGAGGAATAGCATTGTTACTCCAGTTAGCCGGATTATCCCAATTACCATTGCCCGTAAAGGTGTAGATTACAGCAAGGGTAATTACTTTAGTGGAGGCATATATAAAATCGCCGGTCGCCACACCCTGTGGTCCATTTGCCGCATTGGAAGAAAAATAAAAAGTTACCGTTCCGTCTGCCACACCCGGATTTATGGGTGCAGTCCAGGTGAGGTTGTCGTATGTAAACGATTGTTGAGGGGCGGTGAGTACCGCATTTAAATGCCCCAGTTCTTTACTTGTACCAATAAGTGCTGCATTGGGATTTGTAGATGAAAATGTACCCACCACCCCGCCACTGCCGTTGATGGCGGTAATTTCAAAACCCCATCTTTTTCTGTCTGCTACTCCGTGCGTAATAATAACACTAAAGTTATAGGATGCACCGGCAGTATAGATTTGAGGTAACCCGCTAACAGTTACATTTCCGCCGCCGGTATTAAGTGGGTTGTTTGTGTGACAATCTGTACAATAACTACCAGTAGCGCCTGTTTTACCAGCGGGTGGTTGTGCGCTTCGCATTAATGCAGAAAATGAACTTAATAAAGTAAGTAAAGTTGCAATTACCGTAAAGGTTTTAAAATATTGCTTCATGATTGTGCAGAATTATTATTTGTTAATTTATAAAAATAGGCTTAATTAAAATTAAGCTTTAGTTAATACGTATCGAAATATTTATAACGTATTAAAATTGAATAAGGTTGCCTAAAGCTTCTTATACCAGCAAAAAATATTAAATTATTAAGGAGGTAGGAGTTTAAATTAATATTTTTAAAAGATCAAAAAAAATTGCGCAATTAACCCCGGTACCCTATAGTACTTCTGCATAAACACCCGTAAGGTTACATTGGGTTCAAATACATTAATTGGAATTTTTACGCTGCCCTTTTTTTATCGTGCTTGTACAAAAATAAATTTTTATCAATTAAATAAGGTAGTGCAGTGGTCTTTATATCCAAAGGCATCTAGCTTTTTGTTTAATCATGCTTCTTGTAAACAAACGTAAAAAATGTTGCATTAATAACGTACTAAATATTGTTGAATAAAACTACCCACTCATTCAACTGTTCATCAACAATCAGTTAAATTATGTAAGCGTTTTCTACAACGATGTAAGCCACAAAAGTAGCTTCAAATTTACTTTTACACTGTTGTGAAAATTTATTTACAACTTAAAATAATTAAAATGGAAACAGTAGAAAAAAAGAAACAGCAGAGGTAACTCATTTAAATGCAACTATTGAAGCGATACAAAAGGATGTGGAAAAAGAGTCACTCACCGGTGCATCTGGTGCAATTAGTAAATGGATTACTACCCTGGACAAACACAAAGAATTAAAAAGCATTTCGGACACACTGTCAAAATTGAAAGATGCTATTACAAAAAAAGATGGCAAAAAAATTGTCGAATTGATGACAGAAGCAGGAGACGAAACTACCAAGGCTGCAGAGATGGCAGAAGGTGATGAGGCAATGAAAATTAAAATGCTTGGTAAGTGTCTGACTTCATCAGCCAAAGCTATCAGCAAATTTGCCTGATAAATAACATTCCTTTTCTTAATTGATCTTTTAATGTCTTTATACATCTACACTTAAATTCTTGTCATGGCTACAACAAAAAAAGCAGTTGCAAAAAAATCTGCTGCGAAAAAGAAGGATGATCCTTGCTGGAAAGGATATAAAAAAGTAGGCACTAAGACCAAGTCGGGTAAAAAAGTTAATGATTGTGTGCCTGTATAACTTTAAGAATATCGAAGTTTTTAAGATGAATTACGTATTTTAAAAACTTCGGTATTTTTTATAAAATACCTTACCCATATAGACTTTATAATAACAGGTTCTGGCATCTTATTTATTAACGTTGACGCAATAACTATGAGGTTCAGTATACTCCGGATATACTGCTCCTTAATGGGAAATTTACTGGAATAACAGCGTAATTATTTAGTGGGAATAATTCCTTTATTATTTATAAATTTTATTTTCAACCTGTACAAGCAATTTTTTTAGATTAAAAATGTGCAGACTTTCAATAGAACAATTATGTTATGGCAAGGCATTCTACAAGCAGATTTTTTATTTAAAAAGTCGTGTACCAGCAAGGCTTTTATATTGCTTGGGAGGATGATGCTCGAAAAGGCAAGGCTGCACTTAATGCCATTTGGGATAGTACAGACACAAGTAGGTTTACACTTCCAAACCATTGCTGACAAATTCAAAAGGCAATAAAATTTAACCGTTGGTTAAAACTGGGGAAGTAGATTTGTAAAAGAATTTTCTGCAACCTCTGGTAGGTATAGGCAAAAGTTTCAGTTTGCAAGCGTATGGGTTGCCAGCTTCTTTATAAACTCCTGTCTCCCATTATTACATGCCTAAACTTTTACGCCAAATAGCTGTTACATCTAAAAACACACATCAGTCTTCATGACTTTTCTGTTATTAATAAGTTCAATTTTTTTTCAAATGGATACAGCTCCTTTGGCGAACCACCGAATGGTATTGGTTTTTGGTAACAACCCAACTCTGGTGCAGCGGCAGTTAGCAGCATTGCAAAATGACAGTAGCGGTTTAGCGGAAAGACATCTTATTATAAAACAAGTAAAGCTGGGTGATAACCTATATCAAACCCATCATGTAATACCCAACGAACCTTTTACTGTAATACTTATTGGCAAAGATGGAGGTGAAAAATTTCGCTCTTCCAGCATCCTCTCCACCGGCAGCTTATTTGCCATGATAGATGCCATGCCCATGCGGCAGGCAGAAATTCGGCGATTAAAAAACGAAAAGTCCCGATAAAGATTGTTTTCAATATTATTAACTGTCCCCGTTATTGGTGCCCTTTACCAACCACTGCTTCAAAAAGGCTTAGTGGTAAACGTTATTTAAAAAGCTGAACCATAATTTAAATTACCTAACTATAAAAACTTACAAAAAATAAAACCGCATACCCAAAAGCTTGAGGTAGCGAAAGAATTGGTAATCTGTTTAAAATGGAACTAATTAATTTACACGTGTGCTGGCGACGAGATAAATTTGCCGATATTTTCTTTAATGAAAATAGCTGCAAAAAATAAACTGGTATTATTTTAGATAATAAAATTGAACACGATAAAAAAATAACACCTATTTAGTATCATACTATTCGGCTTCTTCCAATTTCAATGAAAAAAGATACTTTGTGTAATGCGAACATTTGGCGCACCAAACGAACTACAAAACAAAGAGTAAGCAACCAGGAAAAATTGATGGCACTTACACAAACGAATGGGCTTTAAAATACATCCGGTTATTACCTTATAATCACAATACTTGGATTAATGGGATACCGGCCAAAATTCTCGCCATAAATTGCCAATCCGCCCTCCCCTTCTGTTTGTATTTTGATGGAGATGAAACCCTGCGCTGCTGACTGTTTTAACTCATTTTTCGAAAGCGGCACTTTTACCAGGTAACCATAAGAACCGGCTTCCCTCAGTTTTTTATCCAATAACTGGCTATGCCAGGATAATACCCCACGGTGATCAGCGGGGTCATCTGCCAGCGTAACCGTTTTTACTTTTTTACCATTGATTATAACCTGGATGATGGATGGGAATGTTGTTTCATCGGTCATCGGGTATGCATTGGGGTTTTTGTGCGGCGACACTTTTGCCCCTAACATATAATCCTGGTTGACATCAAAACCCGTTGCCTTGTCTTTGTCGAATAATTGCTTGGCGGAAGCCTCAAAAAGAACATAGGCAGATTTACTGTTCGTAATATTTACAGCCGCTGAAATGGGAATACGGTATTCAAAATATCCTTTGCCGGCGCCATTCACTTTTAGCCCGTTTAACACTTCCCAACTTTTTTGCGACCATTCTGCTTTTACAAAACCATTGGGTTTTACATCAATGATGCTGGTATTGGCTTTGTTTAGATTTGACTGTACAACAAAGTTCATGAAGTTATGATGCAACACATTTCCTTCGCTGTCTGTAAGTGTTAGCTTAACGATACCAAGTCCACCAAAACCCGGAGTGTTGATTTTTAGTGTACTTAATAATTGCTGCATCCATGGTTTGTAATCAAAAGGAATTTTGCCTTTGCTGATAGATTGTGTTTCACCTGTTCTGTCTAAAAAGTCAACTGCATACTCAATAAAAAGCTGGTTGCCTTTGATTGTTTTACCAGACATTACGGAAATATACAACGGTACTTCCAGCGTCTCATTAGCATTGACTGTTTTGCATATTTCGTTTCCGGTAGATAGGTAGAATTCGGAGTGAAAATCTTTATCTGTCATGCCAGGTACCAGCTCTTCTAAACCAGTGAATTTCCGGGTACGATCAAAACGCCAATAGCCATTCCATTCGTTGATCACATCGTGGTGTTCGGTATATAACCATCCCGCCATTTTTGGATGTTGGCGAAAGCTATTCATCATGCGATGGTAATCCCAACTCCAGTCCACATCACCCGTGCTGCCTTCGTATCCCCATACATTGCCACATTCCGAATTTATATTTGGTTGATTGCCTTGCTTAAATCCTTTTTCAAAATGAAACGTACTCCCTTCAAATGTGTTTTTATCCATATTGGCCAGGTACGCTTCCCATGCATAGCCTGGCAAGTATTCGTGCCATGAATTGATATCTGTTTCGGTATGGCCCCTGCCACAGCAAATAGAATTATCTTCTACCAGCCTCGTAGGGTCAAGCGACTTGGCTAAATAATACATCGACGCTACCCAGTTTTGGGTGGTGGGTAAATAGTGTGAATTGATTTTTCCCTGCTCCGTCACTTTAGTGGTAAGGCCCCATGTTTCGTTAAAAGTGATCCACGAAAAAATGGCGGGATGATTATAGTCTCGTTTGATCATCTCCCGTAAAGTGTACTCCGATTCAGCCTGCATTTTTTCACCCGGTTCTCCCCATGAGTTCGGTAGATCCGACATCACCAGTAAGCCCAGTTTATCGGCCCAATATAATTTGCGGGGTATGTCTATTTTGATGTGGGTTCGGATGCCATTCAGCCCAATTTCTTTGGCAAGCCTGATTTCATTTTTCATAAAATCATCCGTAGGAAATGTATAAAACCCCTCCGGGTGATAAGACTGATCAAGCGTTAATTGTAAATAGATTGGTTGGTTATTGAGGGCGATGTAAGGGATGCTGGTATTGGGCAAATTAACGACCGATATCTTGCGCATACCAAAATAAGATTTCACCACATCGTCCTTTATTTTTATTTCCGTTTCATACAAATATGGATCTTCCAGGTTCCATAACCTTGCGTTTGGAATAGCTATTTCAAAAACCGCCCTGTCCTTATTTTTTGGTATGATGCCTTTGGAAACGATTGCTAAACCAGGTGTTTTGATCGTAAAGGTTACCTCCGCATCAGCAATTAATTCATTTGATAAAATTACTGTTGCTTTAACGGAATTGCTGTCAATATTGGGTGTAAAATGAATGCCCTCCAGGTAGGTATTTCCCCGTGCTTCCAGATAAATGGTTTGCCAGATACCCCGGGCATTTCCATAACCTTGTTTGCCATACAAGGTAAAATCACGGCGCTTATCATCTACCCTTATCACTAAATCCTGCGGGGTATTGTATTTTATATGGCCCGTTAATTCAAAGGAAAAAGGCGTGTAGCCGCCCTGTTGTTTACCAACCAGTTCCCCATCTAACCAAACAGTAGTTTCCCAATCGGAGGCACCTACAACAACAAACACCCGTTTATTGGCCCATGAGTTTGAAACAGTAATTTTTCTTTTGTACCAGGCAAAATCTGCTTCATCTTTTACGCCTGATAAAGCCGAACCCCAAGGAAAAGGCACATTTATTTTATGAGGAAAAACAGCATTACCAGTTTGCCATTTTTTATCTAGCCCCACATTCAAACTATCAAATTCAAATTCCCAAACGCCATTCAGGTTTACCCAATCAGTCCGTTCAAAATCCGGGCGGGGATGCTCGGGCAATGGGATAGGCTGTGCATTTGCAAAAACGGAAAAGCCTAAAAGTAATACCAGCAATTTTACATTCATCTTTGTAATATTTATTTATTACAAATCTGGTACTTTTCTTTTTATAACAAGTATTTAATTCCACCAATGCCCGCATTCAATTCTGGATGCGCCTAAAAAAATGTTGGTAGTGAAAAAGCGAATTGTATTATTTATTCTCTTTACTATTTTAACACGTTCAATTTTTTACCAGCATTTACACTCACCGTGCCAGAGCTGCTGGCCGTAATTGATTTACAGGTTGCATCCACATCTACCACCACTGCATTACTGATGATTACATTGGTGGTATTGATGGGCACTGTATTATTACTCCATGTTTTTACATCGCTCCAGTTACCATCTTTTACACTATAGTTTTTTGTAGGATCAACTACGTACAAAGAACCACTTACATCTCTGTAGCTCCCGTTATTAGCTTTTACATTAACGGTATATCTGCAAACACTGTCCGTAAGTGGCGAGATAAAGGAAAATGTAACCTGCTTAGATTCGCCGGCAAGTATGGTACCCACATTTACAGAATCAGCTCCAGTAAAAACGTATCCGGCAGCGATGTCTTTTATAATTTTAAAGGAGACATTATTTTGAGCCTGCGTACCGTAATTTTTAAAGGTATAAGTAAAGCTGCCGGCACTGCCTGGTATACGGTTATAGCTGAGTACATAACCATCCTGAACAAGGTAAGCGGGGGCCGCAATTCCATTGTTGTTAATGTCGTCAACGAGGTAAGTAATTCCATTTACTGCAGAATCGTTTAACAGTACGATATTATCGGCAAAAGCATTCAGTTCCGGCACATCTGCGGTTTTATCCGGGTTAAACCGATAGCTAAAATTCTGGAAATAAAAGGCATTTCGTACGTTGTACTGTGGGGTAACAAAAGAGTCAATCACCTTACCTAGTTTGGCTGAAAAACCAGCTACTTTAAGTGAAGCAGTATCTGCAGATGCCCACAATGCATTTAAAGTTTTAGTCATCTCAACTATGTACAACGAATCTTCATTCATCAGCTCTTTAAATTTATTACTGTAAGCAACAGAATCAAAAGCAGGTGTATTGTAAATAGTTTTTAAATCAGTTATTTTTTGGTTGTAAATATTTTTTCTGGCAAGCAGATCTACGGGAGACTGTTGAGATGCCAGGCTAAAAATCCAGTTGACCGATCTGTTGTTGGTAAAGCCTGCCTGAGGTAAAATTTTGTCTGATAAAATAGATATTTTTAATCCCCCATTAATGCCCTGAATCATCGCTGCTGTTAAGGCCGCCGGCTTTGCGAATTTTGCTACTTGTGCTACGGTTTTAAAAACGAGGCTCACCCCCTGCCCTCCCGGAATAATAGCACTAATAGCCGAAACTGCGTCTGCAACTGTCTTTGCGTATCCTGCAATCTTAGCAATCGTTTTATAAAAATCAACCTTATCTTTATACAGTTCAAGTGTATCGTTAGAAAGTTTAACCAGAGATGGAGCTGTGAGGCTGTAGAGCTTATTGTAGGTTTCGCTGTAGTCAAATGGGGAAATGCCATTTTTACTCGACGCAGCTGCATTTAATACAAACTTTACGTGCTGGTTGAGGCAGTAGTAGTACTTGTAATACCAGGCAGATATTACGCTAGCCGCTGCTTTTTTAAAAGCATCTTTTCCAGCGTCTGCCAACGACTTGTTGCGGCCTTCTTTTCGCATGGTTAAAGCAAAATCTGCGGCATCGGCCAGCAGTGTGTAAAATTTATCTATAAACACTTTTGCATCGGGGTCTGTTACATAGGATGCTGCTTTATTTTTTAATGCTTCCAAATACCCCGACTGTATTAATTTAACATTGGCTTCAATAAACTTATCGAAAGTTTCATCTGCCAGTTTCAAGCCTGTATTTCCCTTGGCAGCGGCCCCAAAGCTAACCGTACCCAACAGCGATTCTATTGCATCAAAAGCGTTTTCCACCGCCGAGTTAATCATTTCGTTACTGCTACCCCCCAAGTTGTAAACGGTAGCCAGTGCGGTGTAGTAATCAGCCAGATTTTCTACCCTTTTTTTATGCAAATCTTTAATACCATTTGGGTCCAAAAAATTTTGGTAGGCATCATCATAATTGCTGACAACAAAGCCGTCGAGGCAAACAATTTTCAGGCTAATAGCAAAACTAAGTTTTAATGTAAAGCACCTTCTGCTTACATTGAACTTAAAAGCTTTAATCTCCCTGATAAGGCTATCAGGAATTAAAATTGCCCCCATCATTGTATGATTTCGGATGTCAGGATATTTATACGTTATTTCCCGATTATCTTTTTTATACTTTATTTCAACTGTATATATTTTTCCGTCCTCTGCCTGCTTCAATTCAAACACCCCATCCGCATTTACCTCGCTTGAATCTTTTACAATACCGTTTTCAAAAAGCGTCACTTTCACACCTGTGGTAACGGGTGTTTTCTGCAACTGATCAAACAATTTAAGGCTATCAACGCTGCTTCCGGGGCTATTACAGAATACATCATACACAATGCCTTTTATAAATGGAGCAACATAAGGCGTGCGGCTTACCCCTACAGGACTTGTTATCCATAAATACGACCTTGCGGTATCCAACTCAATATCCGTTATACTGTTGCTCGGCAGGCCGTTGGCGGTCGTAAGCATTTTGAAAGAGTTCATGCTATCCAAAGAGCCGGTACCGTTGTACACGAAAATTCCGAAAGTAGTACCAATCCAGATGTCGCCAAATACATTGGCAATGGCATTAAAATTAACGGCTGCTCCGGCAGGTAAGGGCGAGTTGGCACTCGTTAATAATTTCCAGGTTCCATTAGGTTTATATACACCAATGCCACCGCTGTTAAGTCCTACAAAAGTATTGCCAGTGGTTGTATCAGTAAAAATAGCCCTTGCAAAAGACGAAGCAGCTGCATTGGTAAAAGGCAGTGGAGAGTTGGACGCAGTGATGGGAGTAAGTAGTGCTCCGCTACTGCTTATCCTGGTTATATATGGAGCCAAACAACCACTGTTGCAATTAGAGCCCCGTCCAAACCAAAGTTCATCTCCCCGTTTGCCGGCAGAATGATAAATGATGTCGCCGGCATCTGGTACTGCTTTGGTAAAAGAGCTGGAAGATGGTGGCGGTGGATTGACGGTGGAAATACTGTATACTCCACCCTGGTTAGTGGTTGTTCCTGTTAGCGATTGTGCCAATGCTACATAGGTTACACCCGTACTACTCATGGCCAACGAATTGGCATACCTGCTACCTAAGCCACCGGCAATACCAGAGCCGTATTGAGTAACTGTTTCTGCTTTTGTGTTGATAAGATATGCTCCCCCCGTGATGGCTTGCACGCTTGTTTTACCAATTGAAGTTATCCAAACATTGCTGTCACCCGGCATATTTGATGATACGCCATGACGGAAAGTAACATCGGGATAAGTACCAATCTTTTTCCAATCGGTTTCATTAAAACGGTACAATCCACCCAAATCTGCACCTACCCATATAGTTCCCCGTTTATCTACAGTAACAGACCGGAATGCATTCACTGTAAATGTAGCATTGCTATCTTTGTTCCAGTTTTGAAAATTGTAAGTTTGGGCGTGAACTACTTCACTGTTGAAAGCAACAAATAATAAAAGCAGGATCAAGTTTTTGGAAAGAAGTGGTAATAGTTTTCTCATCTTTTTAGTTTTTCAGCAGTCAGCTGTATCAGTCATAAATATATTAATAAAACAGTTGCCCTGTTAATTTCACGCTTATTATTTCAGCCTTTGTTAGGTGTTGGCCTGCCTTCCGTTGTTTGAATGATAGCCATTATTTAGATGCCATAAAATATACCTACAAGCCAGGGACGAATTGAACTAAGCAACTATTTTCGCCCCTACCTCCCCAACACATTGCCTTTCATCCCAATTGTATTACCACCTTTGCCCTTACCTTTAATGCTGCATAGACAATAAAAACTACCACAAATAAGGCTCCGCAAAAGCCCTTTTCCATTTCTCCACACATTTTAAATATAATTTTTCTTAAGTTGTGTAAACACAAAATGTAAATCAGTTTAGTTAGCTTTAATATTTGGAAGAGGTACGCTAACCCAGGCATTGGCAGGTGGCAACTCCGACCAATAGGGGGAAAATCATTACTTCAAAGCATAATTATTCTAACTGCAGGCAGCGCTGACAATATACTTACTGCAAAAAATTCATTTTCGGATGTATTTATTTTAAAGATGGATACCAGTGGAAATTTAATTTGGGTAAAACAGGTGGGAGGCGAAGCCAGCGATGGAGCTTTTGGAATAAGCCTTGACACAGCCGATAATATATTGGTGTTGGGCAACTTCGGGGAAACTGCAGATTTTGACCCAGGGCCCGGTATACAAAATTTAACGGCCCTGGCAAATGCAGATAATTTTATTCTAAAACTTACTCATGAAGGTGATTTTACATGGGTGAAACATATCGGGGGAGCTTTCGTGGCAATACAGCCATTTTCCATAAAAACAGATAGCGATAACAACGTAATAACTACGGGTAATTTCAATGGTGGCACCTGCGACTTTGATCCGGGCCCTGCAACAAACGGTATCACTTCAGTTAATGGTTATACAGGCTATGTGTTAAAGCTTGATGCAAACGGAAACTATGTTTGGGCAAAAACTTTTACCGGCAAAAATTCACAGGTTTATATCAAAGGACTTTCTGTGGCTGCAAGTGGAAATATTTACACTGTTGGTAGTTTTAGTGGTAATGTGGATTTTGATCCCGGGCCTGCTGTATACCAGCTTTCCTCTCAACAATCTGGAATGGCAGTAAAGTTAGATAGCAATGGAAATTTTGCGTGGGCAAAACCTCTTAGCTTAGCTTCTCTTTGCATTACCGGCAATTCAGAGGAATCAGTTTTAATAGGGGGCGGGAACGGGATGCATTCTTTATCTAAAATAGACTATGCCGGTACTTTGAAATGGGAGTTATTTTTTGGTAATGCGTTTTTGAGCTCAAGCACTGCAATATGCACCGACAGCTTGAAAAATATCTATCTAGGAGGATTTTTTTCTAACACCTGTGACTTTGACCCCAGTGCTGGAGTTTACGATCTAACATCAGTGGCAGCATCTGATATTTTTGTACATAAACTCAGCGAATTACCAGTATTGCCGATTCAATTCATTTCCGTAACTGCAAGATCATTGCCAGCCGGAAATTTAGTAGAATGGGGTGTGGCACCGGAATTACAAGTAGGGGGCAAATTCACAATTGAGCGGAGTGATGATGGAATTAATTTCATACAGGTCGGTAAAGCTGATTTAATAGCAGGGACGAAGCGGTATTCCTTTTTTGACAGCTTTGCACAGCAGGACATCTTGTATTACCGGGTTGGTTCGATGGATGCCAGTCAAAGAGTTAGCTTGTCTTCAATTGTATTTGTAAACAGGAAAAAATGGGATTATGACTGGGTAACTGTATGGCCAAACCCGGTGAGGGATATACTGAATATGCGTTCTGGCATTTATTATCAGAACGCCGTGATTAGAATATCAGAAATAAATGGGAAACTGATTTTGAAGAAGGATCATTGCAATGGAAACTCATTTAGTGTTAATTGTGCTTTTTTAACGAGTGGCGTATATGTATTGGAAATTGAAGATGAAACTGGAAGAAAAGTTGTTAGAATAGTTAAACAGTAAATACGAGTTTCTCTGATCCCATTTGTAATCGCCATCGACCACTCTTTTGAAAAGGTCAATATGACGTGGATTAGTGTTGATTGCTTGCACATTTTCGAGATGTATTCTAACGCAGACAGTGCCCGGCTGAGATACCGATTACATTGGTTGATCGATGGCTATGGATACCACAGCAGGTAAAGCCTATGAGCGGCATCAATGTTACAAATGCAATATTAAAACAACCTGCTTGCAGTTTTAATGATAGCCTGGTATTGTTGAATCAAAGGGGAAATTTTAGAAGTACTGCCGTTCCCCTATTAATGCTGCTTCTTAAAAACATCCGGCCTTTATTCTTTTTAAGGAAGAATTTAACCACCACAAGTCCGAGGCCCGTACCTTCAATGTCGTCTACATTTGCGCCTCTTACAAAAGGATGAATTATTCTATTTTGATCCACGGCTGAAATGCCAATACCGGAATCAATTACAAGCACACTCCAGGAATGTTTTGTAAAGCGCAGCCGTAATTTAGGGCGCTCCCGCTGAGCCGAATACTTAAAGGCATTGTTAATTATGTTTACAATACTATTCCGTACCATCATCTCATCTCCACTTACCTCCACCGAATTCCCCTTTTGAGAAAACTCCGGCATTCGCCCATCTGTCCAGGGCAAATACAATTCTTCACAAATTTTATCCAGCAGTTTTCTCACATCAAAATGCGTAACCCTTGTAGGGATTTTGTCCATTTCTATTTTTCCAAAAAATAAGAAATCGTCCATCAGCCGGGTCATCTTGTTCACTTGTTCTTTAATTCTGTTGATGTTTACCGAAACAAGCGGTATAGAACCAGCGCTTTTTGAATGCTTAATTTCAATAAGCTCTGTGTTGGAAAGAATTACAGAAAGCGGTATTCGCATTTCATGAGAGACCAATCCTATAAAGTGAGATTTCAGGTCATTTAATTTCCGCTCCTGTCTTGCAATTTTCTTTAGTTCAATTTCGGCTCTTAACTGCAAGGTGATATCGTTGAAGAAAACCGCAAATCTTCGTTCTGTTAAGTCGCTGTTGGTGAAGGCTGAAATATAATAAGTAAACATATTTCTTTTGCCCGATTTATTGTTGATGGAGACTTTTCTTTTAGAAGTTTTGCACACACGATCGGCTACAAATGAATTTACATTGGCGTCGAAAGCTTGCCTGTTTGCTTTAATGTATGAAACCAACATTGTACCAAGACAGGCACCTCCCGAAAAGCCAGTTATGGACGTCCATTTTGGATTTGTAAAACGGATCAGCCCGGCTTCGTTGATTATTACAACCATCTGGTCTACAGATTCTACCAATTCCCTGTAAGCCTGCTCCTGCGCCGAAAGCAGCTCTTCCCGCTCTCTAAGAGTTGTAATATTAATTCCGTAGCCTATTACCGTATCAATATTGCCATCGGCATTTTCAACAGGAAAAAACCTCCGTAAATTAAAAACCCTTTTACCCTCCTTTGAATAATTGATTTCTTCAAATTCTGCAGTTTGCCTGCTGGCGATTGCAGCAAGGAAAACCTTTCTCCGGTTGGTAGCAAGATCAACTGGCCTGTTGTACTGCCTGCAAAAGTCATAATCATCTTTTCCCAATAGCCAATACCTGGTGTCATTTTTTGAAACGGCAAGCTTGTTAATAAAGACATACCGATGCTGGGCATCGAAAATGGCGATATCTGCCGGTATGTTATTCAACAGGTTTTCATAAAAATCTTTTTGGTCCTGAACTTCTTTTACCGCTTGTTTAATTTCCAAAGAATTTTTGTAAATCCAGAGATGCCCGCTAAACTCGGGGTGCCCGGATATAAGCTTATAATCACGGTAAATTGAAGTGCCGTCTGCAAGAAAAAATTCCTTACTTAATACATCAATTTTGTGTTGGTAGGTAGCAGCAATGCTCTCAATAAATTGCTCAGGATTTTTAAAAAGATGGGCAGATTTTTTTGCAGCATCGGAGCAGTTACTCCCTGTTATCATCTCCGGTGCTACCGGAATATTAAATAAGTCACAAAAATTTTGATTGATGAAAATGATCTCATTGTCAAATGACTCAAACAAAATGGCATGCGAAATATTATTAAGTAGAAATTGGAGAAACGAAATCCGCTGCTCATTGTTATTGGTTGTTGTAGCACTCATGCTTGGTGAAATAACTTTAGTAATTAAAGATTGAATTCACTGCCTCCTTTTGCATACAGCAAAAAGAATGGATGATTAGTTATGTAGAAAAATACCATCGCCTGCAAACAATTTGTTGTTTAGCACTTTGCAAATGAGTTCCGATTTTGAATTGACACACATTTTAATGTATATCTTTTTTATATGGTCATTCACTGTTGCTGTCGAAACATTTAAAATGTTCGAAATCTCTTTATAGGTAAGTCCCTTAATCAACAACTCTAGTACATCGTTTTGTCTTGAGGTGAGTAAATGGATTGTAGCGGGGTTGTTGTTTTTTTGATTAATATTCCTAATTAATTTTTCAGCTATATTGGGCGAAAGTGCTGCACCGCCTGCTTCGATAATATCAATTTGTTCCCGTAGTTGCAGCAGGGAGAAAGGTTTTAAAAGATAACCATTGGCACCATTTAATATCGCATCCCAAATACTTTCAATTGAACTATCGCCGGTGATAATAATCAAAATCGTTTCTGGATAATCCTTCTTGATAATGCTTATCGCTTTTAAACCTGAAATACCCGGCAAGCCGATATCTAAAAAAACCATTTTGGGTACTTCCGGATCTGCTTCCAAATGCACCAGCCATTTTTCAATACAATTGCAGGAAAACAATAACTGCAAATCGTTGTATTGACTTATATAGTCGCTAATGCTTTGCCGTAAGGCCCAATCATCTTCAATTATTCCAATAGTAATCATTTGATTGAAGGTTGCCGTTAACTATTTTTAAATAAGATGAAACAAATTAGTTTATTTTGCAACATACAGCATTTTGCGGCAACTTAATTAGTTTTGTTTAAGATACGGACGGTTTATAAGTGATGTTTGCATTGCCTAGGGGTATGGTAAAGCAAAACGTAGATGTGCCATCTCTGCAGGTTTCTATACGTATTTTTTCATACAAAGTTTGTAAGGCCCCATTGATGATTGAAGACGCTGCTCCTTTAGCCTTTCCCACCCTGTAATCAAAAATATTTTGCTGGGCAAATGGTTTAAATATTGCTTCCTTTGAAGTTTCGCTGATGCAAATTCCCACAGCAGTTACATATAATACCATCGACGTTTTATCTACAAAGAAGCCCAGTGTAATGTTCCCGTTCGCAGTAAATTTTATCGAATTTTTTATTAGATGTACAATTGATTTCCACAGCAGGTCCGAATTGGCCATAAGGATAACCTCCTCAATATTCTTAGGCATTTCTATTCTGAGCGACAGGTTCTTGCGTAAACAATTTTCAATTTACTGGTGTTACCATGTACATGCTAATGAAATTACCCGGGTTGCCATTATGCTTTTCCCCAACGGCACATGTATAATTGAGATCGTCTTGCCTTTCACCTTCCGGGCCAAAGTCCTCGCTCCCAACATGAACGACTCATCCAATAAGCAGGTTGATGAGGCGGACATTTCATGCGTAGCCGGTGTTACAAAACCTGTTTCCGGTTGAATTGTTTCAACTATTTCTTTAATATAAGTCTATTGCCAGTTTGGCTGTGAAAGCTTTATGGTGGGCTTCAGCATTGGATTCGCCGGGTTTTTACTTTGCAAAATAAATTGCTGAAGAAAGCGGGTATAAAGCATATTTTTTATTCGTAAACCAACTTCAACCAGGTGAAAAGGCTTCGATAACACTCCATGGGCGCCCTTGGATAATGCATCTTCTTTGCTTTTAGCACATACATCAGCAGTTAATACCAGTACCGGCAGAAAATTATTTGCAGGAACAACCTCCTTTAGTTTATCCAACACCTCCAACCCTGACATGTATGGCATAGAAAGGTCTAATAAAATCAGGTCCGGGTGAAATGACTTTACGAGGTCAGACACCTGCCGTGGGTCTCGTGTTGAGGCAAAGTTCATATATCCTTCAATGGCTAGAAATTCTTCAAGCACATCAATATTTTCCTGGTGGTCATCTACAATCAGGATATTCCCTTCAGCAAGTTTTTGATCGGTAAATGGGTACATACAAAGCTTTGAGTCTGCTGTTGTAATCATAGAGTCATCGAAAATAAGCCGACAAATTCTTGCATTGATGGGACTGGCAGCTTCTCACTGTCTGCTGCCAGCCCCTGCAAAAATACCGGGGGGTTAAAAATTTCGTCTCCGATAGCCCTTTGGAATTTCATTTGCACCGTATATTCCAGACAAACACAAAACTCCCATCTTTCAATGAAAGGCTTATATCTGACCAGATGGATTTTAAAACGGGTTTTAGTAATCAAATTTATGTACAATGTAAGTTCCTGCTTACCCCTTAAACTAGTGGTCTATCAACACATTCAGCATCCTTTGTCCGGTGAAATGAGCCATTAGTTTAAGTGGTAAAAGAAGTTGGGGCAGTGCTATACTTTTAACATGTAAAGGTTATGGTAAAAAATTACACGTTCTCTAAATTCTATTTCGTAAGATGTTGCCCGCTTTGAAGAAAGATTGTATGAAAAAATTCTAATTATTGACGATCATCCTATTGCTCGTTTGGGGTTGATAGCAAACATACAGAAAGATTTACACCCGGTTGAAATTGCTGAATGTGGCGGGGACAACGCTTTGTTAAGTTTATCAAAACATAATTTTGACCTCATTATAATGGAGGGAAAAATTGCCGGCGTCTTTTCTTTTGGATTAATTCAAATAATCTTGCAGAAACACCCGGGCACTAAAATATTGATATTTGCAGGATGCGACGAGAACGTGTACAGCGTAAGTTTTTTAGCAACTGGTGCAATAGGCTATGTTTCAAAATCAGCCCCAATTGAAACACTTCAAACTGCAATTGAAAATATTCCCGAAGGCAACATTCTCCAGGCTGGTTCACTTACATACGATATTAACAAAAGGCCGCAGTACAATACTAAAATTCAAATGAAAAGATTATCTGGAAGGGAAACAGAAATTGCATCACTCCTACTGAAAGGACAAAATATTACGTTTATTTCAAAAGCAAAGAACCTTAAGGTTTCCACTGTTAGCACACACAAGGCGAGGATTTTTTCAAAATTGGGGATTATCAATTTATTGCAACTGAAAGATGCGCTATATCTGGCTTCTTATAACAATGCCTTTTCGAGCACGGGTATAATATAAGGGATTGTCCGCCAAAAAGGAAACGACCTTTGCTGCCAGCAAACTATCAAAATTGTCATTATAAAAAAAGCTACTCGTTTAGGAGTAGCTTTTCTTTATAAATTAAAATGGTATTAGTTAAATATATACCTAACGCCAATTTGCGCCTGGAATCTTGAACCTTGTCCGGTGCTGTTTTGGAAAGTACTGCTTAATGGCACTTTGTTAGCAGCGTCTAAATAAGGGAAGTTATATACAGGCTTGCCTGCATTGGCACCTGCTGATTCCACCCTTAAGAAGTTAAGTAAAGTTGTACGATTGGTAGTTTTAAAAGTACCCCAGTTGCGGTTTAGCAGGTTGGTAAAGTTAAAAATATCCATTGTAAAGCGAAGTGTATTACGCTTACCACCCACGTTTACGAAAAAATCCTGGGTAAAGTTAAAATCCATCCTGGTGTAAAATGGTAGTAACAAACCATTTCTTTCAACATATCTACCTCTTTTAGATTTCAGGTAATCATCCTGCTCAATGTAAGCATTTAACTGCTCCCATTGCTGATCGGGTGTTCTTGGATCTGCAGTTGCAGATGTACCACCTTGCCTTTCTAAAATTATTTCTGATTTTTCAGCTGGCACAAAAATTAAATCGTTTGCAAGGCCGTCATTATTAAGGTCGGCACCCGCTCTTTGTCCTGTTCCGGCAAAGGTGTTAGGTGTTGTTCCGTACAAATAACTGGCAGTACCACCGTTGGCAGATTCAAATGTAAAGCCGAAAGAAGTAGCAAAATGTTTGGCATATTCAAAACGATAAGCGGCAGCAGCCACTATACGGTTAGGCTGATAAAAGTTAGAATAAGAGGTAACATCTGCATTAGGATCGCCAGATACGGAACGATCTCTCCAGATAGATTGTGCAATAGAACCACCATCGTTTACAGACCGGCTATCACCATGACTATAAGCTATCATCGTGTATAAATTCTTTACATTGCGTTGCAACTGCAAGGTAACATTGTACGTATATCCTTTAGACGTGTTTTTCATCAGGATAGCATCGGTAATATTTGGACTTGCATTGGTTGCAGTTGCGGGTGTGGCGCTGTAAATCTGTGCCGAGGTATAGCGAATTCTGTTATCGAAACCTAACAAAGGAGCACCCGTTGTTGGCAGGTTAATATTCTGATGATAAACACCGTTGATATCTTTATTATAAATACCTTCTAACGTACCTGTAATATCAAATGGCAATTTGTAATCAACAGCTAAATTAGCCCTGAACAATTGCGGGAATTTAAATTTATTATCGGTGATAGCTAAATTATAACTGGTGTTTGCAGCAGCGTTCTCCGGCTTGTTAGCATTAACATCAGCATTAAAAATAAAACGAGGATCGTTTAAAGCCACGCCGTTTTGGCCAGGCTGAATAGCATAAGAACCAAAATCTACTCCATTATTACTTGCCTGGTTACTTAACCACACAAATGGAGGAGCTCCTGCAAAAACACCTGCACCGCCTCGTACCTGAAATGTTTTATCTCCTCTTACATCCCAGTTAAAACCAACCCTTGGACTCCAAAGTATTTGAGTTGAAGGGGCTCGCCCGGTTTTAATTTTTATACTATCCCTAAATGTAAGTGCATCTGCATTTGCATTGGTTGGAAAGTTTTGCTCAAAAATGGGGATGTCAGCTCTTAAACCCATTGTTAAAGTAAAGCCCTTATTAATGTTCCATTTGTCCTGCGCAAAAAAGCCCAATTGTAAATTCTTTAAACTTACAAAAGGAAATTCACCTCCCTTACGGGCACTGTATTGGTATGCATAACGGATAGCATTAGGTGTTCCGTTATTTACATTGGCATAAAAATCGTTTACGTTGGCAAAACGATAGTTACCATAATAGTTGGGTGCAAATCCATTTAAAAACTTATTAAAGGTATTCTGCGTTCCAAAATTCCAGGTATGCTTGCCATGGTAAAGCGTTACAATATCATTAAACTGCCAGGTATCTGTATTCAATAAATTGTTGGCGGTAAAGGGCTCGTAACCAAATGAAGTTAAAGCTGCCCCCTGGCCATTTTGGATATCTACCATTGGAAAAATACCGCCCGGACTACTTCTAAAATCTCTTAGACTGTTGTAACCAACCTGCAGTTTGTTAGATAATTTATTACTGAATTTTGTATTAAGCTCTGCAATTACAATATTAAAATTATTATTGATTACATAAGAGGACGAAAAGAAAGGCATACCTGTAATACTAGCAGAACGGCCATTGGTTGGTGCCCCACTGTTGCTTGGTGCAACATTCCTGGAAGATTTAAGATAATAATAATTGATATTCAGCGTGTTTTTGCTGTTGATATTAAAATCTATCCTTGCTGTTACTTTATCGCTCTTGGTGTTATAGGTATAACCTTCATAAGCCCCGGGATTGTAATTAAATTTAGCAATTAAAAAATCCTTTAAAGAATCCAATGTGGTAGCACTTGCGCCGGAAACTACATTACCTGACGCAGATCCATTACGGCTGGCCACCCTCGATGTAGCCGGAGTACTAAGTCGTTCCTGCTCGCCACTTAAAAAGAAAAATAACTTATTTTTAATGATTGGTCCACCGATGGATGCACCCCTGTTATTAAAATCAAACTGTTGCCTTGGAATAGTTGTTTTTCCAACCTTTAAACCGGTTAAATTAGGGTATTTGCTGTAGGTATAAACAGCGCCTTTAAACTCGTTGGTACCACTTTTTGTAACTGCATTAATACCAGCACCGGTAAAGTTTCCCAATGTAACATCATAAGGTGCAATATTTACTTGTATCTGCTCCAACGCATCAATACTAAAAGGTTGAGAGTTTGCTTGTCCGCCTAGCGAACCCGCTAAGCCAAACGTGTTATTAAAGCTTGCGCCGTTAACAGTAAGGTTATTGTAAGAACTGCTTCTTCCTGCAAAACTACTTCCGTTGGCTGTAGGCGTAAGCCTTGTATAATCGGCTATACTACGGTTGGTAGTAGGCAAGCGGTCAATTTGCTGACGGGTAATAATTTCTGCAGAACCAGTACGGCTGCGACTGAATACCTTATCACTGCGATAGCCTGTTACAACTACTTCGCTTAGGTTGGAAGTATTGGCTGATAACGCGTAATCTACTTTAGATGCTGTACCTAAATTTAAAAACAAATCATCTTGTTTTTGTTCTTTATAACCTACATAAGTACTTTTTACAGTATACGGACCGCCAACTCTTAAGTTGGGTAAATTATAACGGCCATCTTTACGGCTGGTAGTTACATATTTGGTTCCGGTTGGAAGATGAATAGCAGTTATGGTTGCTCCCGCCAAAGGAGCATTCTTAACATCGGTTACAATTCCCTGAAGTTCGGACGTAGTTTCCTGTGCTGTAGCGGAAAAGCAAATTAATGCCAGCAGCAAGGATAGGAGGTTGATTCTTTTTCTCATAAATCTGTTTTTGAAAATTTTTGCAAAGGTGCAGTGATATTAATTATGATGTTGCTTTTTTTGTTATTAAATTATTAACAAAATCCCAAGTGGCCATCAACAATTTATTTTCTATTGAAACTGACTGAAACAGCCAAATATCCTTTGTGGAAATTAAAATCATTTTATTGCATCAATTAAGACAGCAGCTTTTGTTACAATGTTGCTTTGTAGCCCAAAATACTAACATCACTGAGTATTTTTCAGCAAAAGAAGACAATTTTTTTCAATTGGCGGGCCCTTATAAATGCAATGTTAATAAGCTGGCACAAAGTTTTGTTTTTGAATTTAGAAAACAAAGGAGCCTAAACCTTGTTAACTTTGCAAAAAATTCAACATGCTAGATAGTATTGAAAGTGCGATTGAGGATATTAAGAAAGGGAAGCTGGTTATTGTTGTCGATGATGAAGACAGGGAAAACGAAGGAGACTTTATAACTGCAGCAGAAAATGTAACGCCGGAGATCATCAACTTTATGAGCACTTACGGACGTGGCCTGATATGTGCCCCCTTATCTGAAGCACTTTGCGAAAAATTCAAATTGCAGCCAATGGTAAGTGACAATACTTCTTTACATGCCACGCCATTTACGGTAAGTATCGATTTACTGGGGCAGGGCTGCACAACAGGTATATCTGCAAGCGACCGGGCTAAAACGGTTCAGGCATTGGTAAACCTAGCTTCACTGCCGGAAGATTTTGGTCGTCCTGGTCATATTTTTCCACTGCGGGCAAAAAAAGGGGGCGTTTTAAGAAGGACTGGTCACACGGAAGCAACCATTGATTTATCAAGAATTGCAGGTTTTTCAGAAGCAGGCGTTTTGGTGGAAATTATGAATGAAGACGGCAGCATGGCAAGACTGCCCCAATTAAAAGAAATTGCGGAAAGATTTGATTTAAAATTAATTTCCATTAAGGATTTAATAGAATACCGGCTTAATAAAGAAACGCTAATTAGCGAAGAAGAAAGAGTACACATGCCTACCAAATATGGCGATTTTGAACTTGTTGCGTTTAAACAGTTAAACACCGGCGATATTCATTTGGCCATTAAAAAAGGAGAATGGAAAAAAGACGAGCCGATAATGGTACGGGTACACAGCAGCTGTATGACGGGGGATATTTTAGGATCACTCCGCTGTGATTGTGGCGATCAGTTGCACAAAGCATTGAAAATAATAGAAGCAGAAGGAAAAGGGGTGGTTTTATACATGAACCAGGAAGGCCGTGGAATTGGCTTACTAAATAAATTAAAAGCTTACAAACTACAAGAGCAGGGCATGGATACCGTTGAAGCTAATTTGGAACTTGGCTTTGGTATGGACGAAAGAGATTATGGCGTAGGCGCCCAAATATTGCGTCACCT